>SLTF01000096.1 GCA_007130025.1 Spirochaetales bacterium
CCGGCCGTCTGAACCTCTACCTTCCCGCTCACTGAGCGGATGGTTGCCTGCTGGGCCCACGCCGCCGTGGCCATCACCAGGGTCAGACACAATAGAACGATGATCTTTTTCCTCATCGGTATCACTCCTTAGAATGCCGTCGAAAGATCGAAGCGAACGACCCACTCCGGCTTGCGCTCACTGCTGAACGCGCCGAGGTCGCCGCTTCCCGGCAGAAAGACGCCGGTCCGTAATCCGAGGCCCAGGTCCGAGAGCACCCGGGTCGCCACACCGAGCTCCACTTCGGTGCCAAGGTACATGGAGTCCGAGTCGGGATCGATCTGCCCCACGAAGTCTGGATCGTTGGTGAAACCCGCAAACCGTCCGCGGAAGTAGGCGCGCGCCGCGGTGCCTACCTGCAGCTGGTCCAGAGGACCACGCACCGGCCCGGCGAACGGACGCAGTGAGTAGTCCAACTCCGCGAAGATCAGGTTGGAGATACGCGGCGTGAAGACCAGACCCAGGGTGGGTTCGCTGATCGGCGTAAACGTATCGATGTCAAACCCGATGAACTCTTCCACCGGCAGGTAGGGCGACGTGAAGAGTGCGCGAAACGAGGCGCGAGAGAAGCGAAGGTCCTCGTTGAAGTAGCGAAGACCGGTTCCCACCACAAAACCAAAGAGGTTGTCTTCGGCTGCGCCGGTCTCGGTCTGTCCCATGTTCACGATGAGCAGGTTGTCCCAGTAGGTCGAGCGGCCAAATCTGGCCGTGCCGGTGATTCCAAAGTACTGCGTGTTCACTACATCCTCGCCGGGATCGTCGGAATCACGCAAGTCCATCTGCGCCAGGGTGAAGAGGGTGGTGTTTCGGAAGCCAAACTCCAGCAGACCAATCGCACGTTTGGGACCGAAGAACTCGTCGTCGGTTCCCTGTTCGGTGTAGTCGATGTTGGACATCCGGATGTTCGACGACGGGCTCAGCAGCAGGCCGGTGTAGGCGGCTCCCAGCCGCAGGCTCGTGCGTGGAAGTGCCAGTACCACGATGCCGCCGTCGGCGAGGTGGTCCAGCACCAGGCCGGTGGGGTCCCGGAACGGGGTGCGTCCCAGCGTTGCGGTGAGCATGGTGCGAGGCCCGAGGGCGCCGGGGTAGCGTCCCACCGCACGCAGCAGATCCACGTCAAAGATGTAGTCGCGTTCATCCGTGAAGCGGTAGCTGCCCGCGGCGGTCATGGTGACGGAACCACCGCTGTTCAGCTGCTGCAGGCCGGTCACCCACAGACCGAGCCGCAGATTCTGGGTCCACTGCGTCTCGTCGTACATCTGGCTGAAGCCGAACTGGGTAGTGTTATCGATCGAGCCGCCCCAGTCCCAGTCGAAGGCCACGGCACCGGCGGTGGCGACCAGCAGAAACACCAGGGCGAGAGAACCCAGGCGAACGAGACGATTCATAGCCGCCCCCCTTCCGCATGAATCATCGCGCGGCCAAGCATGCGGAGCGCCCGTTCGCCGGAGAGACTCATGTTCACCATCGCGGTGCCTTCCGCAATGCGCAGCGCCGCCACTTCGCGGGCCGCGTAGCGCGGTCCCGGGGCAATCCGGTACATCAGCCCGCCGGGGAGCTCCAACGCCCGCATCAGCAGGAAGGAGTACTCGCCAAGCGTGACGGGATCGGCTGCCGCGCGATCCGCGATGCTCCAGCCAAAGGCATCGAGCCGCGATACGGCTTGAGCGAAACTGCTCTCTTCGTCGATCCGCCCGGTGGCGGACAGAACCAGGAGTGCAGCGCTGCCGTAGGTGAGCTGTTGTTCAGAAAGGATGATATCGAGCGCGTCGTTTGATTGGGCGGAAGCCGTCGGAACGATGAGCAGCGACACAACACACAAGAGCACACCGAGGATGGTGCCTCGAATCCACTGCATAGCGGTCTCCTTCACGTGCGGTCACCAGAACGTAGAAGATTGTATCGCGCCGCAAGAAACATATCAACGTGTCGCACGGCGCAAAAAACTGTGCCATAATCGGACGCGATGACCACCAAACACGATCTCAGTCAACTTGGCTACGGATTCGTGCCGGCAGAGTTTCTTCCACCCGGTGCCGACGAGTACTCCCTGCGTGACCGGCAGTCCCCGTCGCGCGACTACCGCGCGCTCACCGCCGACGAGATCTCGCGGCTCAAGGCAAACGCCAATTTCTCCGGTAACTGGGCCGATGTACTGGTGTGCGACGGTTTCGACACCGACCTGGTGCAGGGAAGCCGGTTTTATGGGCGGGTGCGTATTGGGCGGCTTCAGCGGCACTATCTGACGTTTCACGATCTGAAGGTGCCGGTGGGCATCTACGACAGCACGGTGATCTCCGGCGATCTGGGAGACAACGTCTCCATCATGAAGGTGGGGTATCTTTCGCACTACATTGTGGGGAACGAGACCATCATCGCCCAGGTCGATGAGATCGCCTGCACCAACCATAGCAAGTTTGGCTCCGGCACAATAAAGGACGGCGAGACCGAGGAGGTCCGCATCCAGCTGGAGCTGGGAAACGAGAACGGTGGTCGCGGTGTCCTTCCCTTCGACGGCATGAGCTCGGCCGATGCATTCCTCTGGTACAAGTACCGCGGCAACAAGCCCCTCATGCAGCGATTTCGCGAGATGACCGACTCCCTCGTGGATCCCGCGCGCGGCTACTACGGTACCATCGGACGGGGCGTGGTGATCAAGAGTTGCCGCGTCATCAAGGATACCCGTGTTGGGGACGCGGCCTACATCAAGGGCGCCAACAAGCTCAAGAACCTGACCATCAACAGCAGCGAGGCCGAGCCAACGCAGATCGGCGAGGGCGTGGAGCTGGTCAACGGGATCATCGAGCCCGGCTGTCGGATCTTCTACGGAGTGAAGGCCGTTCGGTTCTACCTCGCCGCGCACGCCTCACTCAAGTACGGGGCGCGCCTTATCAACTCGTTCCTGGGAGAGAACTCCACCATCTCCTGCTGCGAGGTGCTGAACTCGCTCATTTTTCCCTTTCACGAGCAGCACCACAATAACTCGTTTCTCTGTGCCGCCCTTGTTTGCGGACAGTCGAACATGGCGGCGGGCGCAACGCTGGGATCAAACCACAACTCGCGCGCCAACGACGGCGAACTGGTAGCCGGCCGCGGCTTCTGGCCCGGCCTCTGCGTCAGCATCAAACACAGCAGCCGGTTTGCTTCATTCACCCTCCTGGCCAAGGCGGACTACCCCGCCGAGCTCAACGTGCCCCTTCCGTTCAGTCTGGTCTCCCGGGAGGAGGGAACCGGAAACCTGGTGATCGTTCCGGCGTACTGGTTCCATTACAATATGTACGCGCTCGCGCGAAACGCCTGGAAGTCCATTGCCCGCGACCGGCGCTCGCAGAAGACGCTGCGCCTGGAGACCGATTACCTCGCACCCGACACCGCCGAAGAGATGCTCGACGCGCTGCGGTTCCTGGACGAGCACGCTCCGAGCCCCGGGACCGAGCAGCAGGCAGGGGGCGATCCGCCGCTGCTGCTGCCCGCGGGGCTCATCGAGCGCTCGAGCCGTCCGGTTGTGCTGCGAAACGCCCGTCGCGCGTCCCGGACCTATCGGGAGGCGCTGGTACTGTACGCGGTGCGGGCGCTGGTGGAGTGGCTGGAGGACGGAGGCGCCGCATCTGTGCCCGGTGGGGCGGCCGCCGGCACGGCAGAAGCCGGGGCTGCGGTCTCGCGGCTGCGCGCGGCCTTTTCCGACGCGGAGCGCACCGCGTGGGTGAATGTGGGCGGACAGCTGGCACCGAAGCCCGCCGTGGAGCAGATGATCGCGGATGTCTGCAGCGGCAGCATTACCTCGTGGGCAGACCTGCACGCACGATACGCCGCCCTCGCGCGCGACTACCCTGCTCACCGGGCCGCACACGCCGCGGCGGTGCTTGCCGCCCTGGGAAATCCCGTTCACACCATGAACGATGAAGCATGGCGAAGCCTGGTGGATCAGTCGGTGGAAACCGCACACCGATTTGCTGTCGCCGTGCGCGCGAGTCGCGCCAAGGACTACGCCGATCCCTTCCGTGCAATGACCTTTGATTCAACCGAGGAAATGGAGCAGGTCCTGGGAACCGTGGACGACAACGAGTTCATCCGCCTTGCCGAGGAAGAAGCGCAGCGGTTCGCAGAGCGTGCGGGGCGGTGGCAATAGCGCTCAAGGAAGAGGCTCCGCTTTCAGTACCCGCCGCGCCCGGCTCCGGCCGCCCCGCCGATGATCGCGACTCCGGCGCTGGAGCCGATCCGTGTCGCACCGGCGGCAATCATCGCCAGCGCGTCCTCGCGAGTTCGCACCCCGCCTGACGCCTTCACGCCCAGGTCGGGGCCGACCGTGCGCCGCATCAGGGCGATGTCCTCCGCCGTGGCACCACCGCCGGAGAACCCGGTTGAGGTCTTCACGAAGTCAGCGCCGGCCCGCTTTGCGATCTCGCACGCCTGCACCTTCTCGGTTTCAGTCAGCAGGCCAGTCTCGATGATCACCTTCAGCAGAGCCGAGGGGCCCATCGTGCCGCGAACCGCACGCACGTCCGCTTCGACTCCTGCAGCGTCACCGGCCTTCAGCCGGCCGATATTGATCACCATGTCGATCTCGTGAGCGCCCTGCTCTACGGCCCGCCCCGCCTCAAAGGCTTTGCTTTCGCTTTCCATGGCGCCAAGCGGAAACCCGGCCACAACCGCCAGTTTCACGTTGCTGCCCTTGAGGCGGCCGGCGCACCGCGCCGTCCAGCAGCTGTTCACACATACCGAATAGAATCCATGCTCAATCGCTTCGTCGCACAGCGCGTCGATCTGCGCGGAGGTGGCGTCGGGTTTGAGAAGGGTGTGGTCGATGTACCGGGCGAGCTCGGCGCCCTCGGGAGGTGTTGTTGGTTGGGTACTGCTCATAAGCGCGAAGTATACCATGGAACCGCGATGCGTGGCGTCACGATAACGAAGACTCACCCCTCGGCGAGCAGCGACTCAATCTGCACCCGGCCGTTGGTGCAGACGATCGAGAACCGGTCCGGGCGCCCCGGATGCGGTGTCAGGGCTACCCGGCCACCGGCACGTTCCACCAGCAGCCGGCCTGCGGCGATGTCCCAGATGCTGACCTGCTCTTCCACGTAGGCGTCGAGTCGTCCCGATGCGACGTAGGCCATCTCAAGAGCGGCGCTCCCGAGCATGCGCAGCTTCCGGACCGCCGGGGCCACGCGTCCGTATCGGCGCACACTTTCGGCGAGGGCCTC
>SLTF01000023.1 GCA_007130025.1 Spirochaetales bacterium
ACTATATCGCATCCATTCACGAAGGGGTGTTCGCTGAGATTCTCGCGGGGCTTTCACCGCTCTACCATCTGAAAAACCTGGCACTCTACGATTACGCGCTGTTGCTCAGCAGTTTTGGCCTGGACTCGGCCGCCGCGCCCAGTTTTGAACCACCGGCATTCTCGCGCTGTCGCGCCGTTGCGGTTCTGGATCAGCTTGAAGAACTCTACCACGCGTTGTATCTGTGGCACCGCTTAGAGTCCAAGTTCACGGTCCACCGTGAGCTTCTCGAGTACTATCTCCAGGCGGAAACGGCCGAACTGTCCGAAGAACCGGTGAACCAGACGGACGTCTCGCGAGGCACCGCGGGCTTGGAACGAGATATCAAGGCGCTGCATGAGGCGGCTCGCGAGTTTTCGGCTCACGTTCCGCTCGCCGATCTCATCAGGTACTATCGCGAGGATCCGTACCATCGGCTGGTTGCCTACACCCCGCGCATTCATCTCAAAGAGTTCTACTACAGCGCCTTGCGGGTCGATCTGCTCAGCGAAGTGGACGAACGATTCCCCTCGGTGCGGGAGAGCGCGATCACCACCTTGATCGAAGAGACATTTGGTCACCAGCCACCGGAGTTTACCCATTACCGTGTCGGATCGGCGGCAGTGAGTGGAAAGGGCGGGCTGCCCACCTTCCGGTACGTACGTTCGGTGAACATTCTCCATAACTTCCTGCAGATCATCTTCCGAAGGGTGATCCGGCCCGCGATCTCTTCCGTTCAGCGGTCCATCCCCGCACGTTCCCGCGAGATATCCAACGAGCTGTCGTTTTTTTCTGCGGGTCTGGAGGATCTCGGCGATAAGCTTCACGCTTTTGATGAATCCTTTTCACCGGACAGCGATGAAGGGAAGACCTTTTTTCGCGTTCGCTACTCCATGGAGAAAGATGCAACGCAGCAACGCATCTACCGGAGCATTGTTGCGCAGCGGGACAAGCAGGCGAGGGGAATGCTCGATAAGGGACTGGAGTATCTGCAGGGGATGCAGGGGGCCCTTCGAAAAGCCAACGCCGCGATGAGCCCCCATCAGGGGGACGCTGCGGGCGGACCTGAGGTCCTGATAGAACGGTTTTCCGGCTCACTGGAACGCATCATACGCCTGGTGAACCTCATCATCACCGCTGAGGAAGCCCCAACGGGATAACGCGTGTGGCACGCAAGGGCCGCAGAAACCAAAGCCCGGCGCCCGTACGGTACCGTTCAGGGAGCCGGAGTGAGGGCGCGTAACGCTTCTACATTGAGCGGGTCGATACCGCGGTCGGCGGTGAGCGCGAAATACTCAAGCAGCACCGGAAACTGGTTCAGCAGCTCACCGTAGCGCGCGAGCGTCGCGAGTTTGCTCTCGAGACGGACTTCATCGCCGGCAGCTACGGCGGCAGCTCCGGCGGTTGCCCCCGCGCGAGCCGCGATGACCTCGCGGTAGATCCGGCGGGCGATGGCGTACAGTTCCCTGTCCGGCAGACGAACCTCTACGGGAGTGATCTGAACGATCTCGAGTTCGGGGTGGTCGCTAATGAGTCGACGCTGCAGCTCATCAGACAGCGCGGACACCGAGAAACCATCGCCATCTTCGGAATCGCGAAAGATGGAGTCGATGACGTCAACCGCTCGGCGGGTCACTACGGCCGCTTGTTCCTCGTACCAGGATTCCAGGGTCTCGGGTGTCAGCAGTTCCGCGGCAACCAGTGCGGGGAGGGTGTCAGGATTGATCCGAAACCGAAATGAAAGCTCGACGACGTAGCTGAAGTCGACATCGCCCTCCAGATACCTGCGATAGAGATCGCCGGAGGGAAGCGTTCCCACCGTTCGAACCGTAACCTGCCGAGGCGATACGTCAAACAGATGGAGCGAAAGGTTGGTCGGGAGAAGGTTCTCCCACCGCCAGTGGAAGGTTCCCGGACGAACGGCGACGCTGTCCCAACCGCCGGTCTTGGTAAACACCACGGCCACGCGGTCGGCGGGAATCTGAAACTGGATCCAGCCGAAGTAAAAGACCGTCCCGGCGGCGATCACCAGCAGAATCAGAATCACCAAAAACCTTCTCATAGCGTACCATAGTAGTGCGAAAGCTTGTTCAATGCAAGGCTGCGGTGGTAGAATCCGGCGATATGCAGAAACCGGTGTCTCCGATGTACCGGACCATGCGCATCCTCGAGAGCGTATGCACGTTTTTTTTCGCCGGTTCGCTGATTATTCTCACGCTCTACCTCCTCGGGAACGCTCAGGAGTTTCTGGAGGAGACACAGCGCTTCCTGCTCGGTTTGCTTGGGTGGACGTCGCTGCTGTCGGCGCTGAGCGGACTCTACTACATGGTTACGCTCATTCTCTGGATGGTCAGCCGAAGGCGGTTTCTCCCGGTTCGGTTTGTGTACGCGGCAACCACGATTCTGGTATGCGCCGGGATCCTCATCGCGGTGACGTTTATCGGTGCCGTGTTTTCTCCGGTCTGAGGCAGGGTTGGGAGCATGCCCGTGCGAACATCGCTGGAAATTGTCAGACTCGCGAAACCAGCCGCCTACCTCGGCTATCTCTTCCGCGAGCTGAAACCCCTCATGGTTCCCGGAGTGAGCAGCACCGAGATTGACACGTTCTGCCGCCACTTTCTGTCGGAGCGGCGTATGGAACCAATCCTGGACGGATACCGGGGCTTCCCGGCGGCCGCATGCGTGTCGGTGAACAGCGTGGCCGTGCACGGCCTTCCGGGAACTCGGGTCCTGGAGAACGGCGATGTGGTCACCGTCGATGTGGGTGCGGGCTACGCCGGATGGAAGGCAGACGCCGCATGGACCTATGCCGTCGGCACTCCCACCGCCGATGGTCGTCGATTGATTCGGGCGGCGTGGCGCAGTTGCTGTGCGGGAATGCGCGCGAGCCGCCCCGGGAACCGAGTGGGAGACATCGGCGCCGCGGTTCAGACTGCGGCGGCCGGACTCGGATGCTCGGTGATTCCCCAGTTTCTGGGTCACGGCATCGGTCTTGATGTACACGAGCCGCCCGCGATTCCCCACGTAGGCACGCGCGGGACGGGAGAGCGCCTGGAATCCGGCATGGTACTGAACGTAGAGCCCGTGGTCACCCTGGGACGACCCAACGTCACCCTTCTGGAGGACGGTTGGTCCTACGTGACCAGCGACGGCTCGTGGGCCGCTCAGTACGAGCTCACCGTTGCGCTGTTTTCGGCCTCAACCCGGGTATTGACGGTTCCCGAACTCGATCTCTGTGACCCCGGTCTGGACGAGTGGCCACCGTTCTGTTGACAGCCGAAGTGCTGTTGAGTAGAGTACCGGGACAATACGATCATGCCATCTTAGCTCAGTTGGCCAGAGCACGTGACTTGTAATCTCGGGGTCGTCGGTTCGAATCCGACAGATGGCTGTGTGGTCGCGCTCCACCGAAACGTCGGGTGTACTTGACTCGTGTTTCGCACGGTGATAAGGTGGCGATCAATTGGGGAGTTTCCCGAGCGGTCAAAGGGGGCAGACTGTAAATCTGTTGGCTCAGCCTTCGTAGGTTCGAATCCTACACTCCCCATTTTGTTTTTTTGCGCCGGTCACGGCGCGTCGGATCCCTACACCTTGTGGTGGTGCATCCGATCACAGCAGTGCCGCGGGAACAACCGCATGGTGAAGCTTCATGCCGATGCAAGGCGATTCCTTTTATTCCAACGGCCTGCGGTTCTGGTGCACAGAGTGTTCGCGCTGCTGTCGGTTTGATTCCGGTTATGTGTTTCTTTCGGACTCTGAATTGACGCGCCTTGCCAACCGCTTCTCAATTTCCAAGCAGGACTTCATCGATCGCTATTGTCGCGTCGTCGATCTGGGCATGGTTTCCCGGTTAACGCTTCGGGAACAAAAAAACCTGGACTGCGTGTTCTGGAAGCACGGTGGATGCACGGTGTACGACGATCGACCGCTGCAGTGTCGGAGCTTTCCATTCTGGCCGGCACACCTGGGATCGCCCGGACAGTGGCACGATCTGCAGCGGGAGTGCCCAGGCATCAACGTGGGCCCGACGCATTCCGTTACCACCATCGATTCATGGCTCGAGACGCGGGAACGTCTGCCGCTGTTGGATCCTCGTCGCCAGGAAGGGAAGCGCGGGGATGAAGAATGAGAATTAAGATCTGGGGTGCTCGGGGCTCCCGTCCGACTCCTCTGCTTGACGAACAGGTCAAGAACAAGATTTCTGCCGTGATCCAGCGGGTACAAGCGCGAGACCTGGCGTCACCTGCCGCTCGCGAACGGTTTCTTGCGTCGCTGCCGGCGTCACTGTTTGGCACGGTTGGGGGAAACACCGCCTGTGTTCAGGTGACGCCTCGTAAGGGCGCCACCATTCTCGTTGACGCGGGGAGCGGAATTGCTGAGCTTGCCGCGGAAACGTTGCGGAGCCTCCATCCCGAGCGCGAGTACCACATCTTCTTCACCCATTTTCACTACGATCATGTGCAGGGGTTGCCGTTTTTTGGTCCGGCGTACAACCCTAACTGCTCGGTTCATTTCTACAGCCCGATCCCGGAGATCCGTTCAATACTCTCGTCACATATGCAACACCCCTTTTTCCCGGTGACCATGGAAGAAAAAATGGCACCCAACCTGCAGTTTCACGTACTGGATCATCGCCCCGTGACGATCGGGTCGGTAACCGTGAGCTGGAGGGAACTCAATCACCCGGGGCGCGGGTTTGGATATCGCTTTGAGGAAGCCGGGCGCACGTTCGTTCATGCGAGCGACGTTGAACTGCTGCAGTCAGACTTCGAGAAGACCCCGGAGAACCGGCGATTCTTTTCGAACGCCGATGTAATGATTCTGGATACGCAATACACCCTGGGAGAGGCAATCGAGAAGTACAACTGGGGACACAGCTCATTCAGCCTGGGCGTCGACTTTGCAACGGCGTGGAACGTGCGCGCGCTCTATCTGTTTCATCACGAACCGCTCTACGACGACGCAAAGCTGCACAAAAACCTCCAGCTGGCACGATGGTACGCACAGCGCCTTGGAAATTTGGAACTTGAGGTCTATATTTCACAGGAAGGAATGGAAATCACCCCGTGATATGATTGATCTTGACGGAGCTGAAGTTGTCGCCCTCTACGTGTTGATGCGTCGCCACGACCTGGAATTGGACGAACGAATGATCTCGCTCTACGAACGACTGGAGAGACTGCTCCACGATCG
>SLTF01000227.1 GCA_007130025.1 Spirochaetales bacterium
CACGCTCACTCGCGCCCGGTGGTCGCGAAGTGGCACCAGGAGGGACAGGAGATCGATGTGGTACTAGCCATGGAGGGGCCACCCCGCGGTGATTGTCTTCCCGATGCCCGTTGGGTATCGGCAACCGTTCCGCCGGGCACCGGAGAGCATCTATCGGCATCGTGGGAACCTTCGGCCGGCCGAATCTCGCGCCACGATCGTGCTCCCAGCGCCGAGCTGGTGGTGCTCACGAATCGACCTTCCGAGATTCGATCCGCCGCCGAGGCCGAGGTCCAGCGAGTTCTCCTCCCCGCCTTTGCGACGGTTCAGGTCGATCCGTTCGCACCGCAGCGGAAGCAGCGGCTGCTGGCAGCCGGCATGGCCTCGGCTCTCGCCCTCCTGCTCGTTGGGTTGACCCTGTTGATTCACTATGGGCAGCTGCGAGCCGTTGCTACGGCGCTGCTTCTGGTTCCACCAACCCTTGCCCTTCCGCTGGTGGTTGCCGCCGTTCTCCGCGCACCGCTCGATCTCTCCCTGTTGGCGGGGCTGCTCCTGGCTGCCGGCAGTGGGGTGAATAACGCCATTCTGGTTCTCGATCGAGTGAAGACGCGCGGGGAACAGAGCCTGGAAGCCATCCGGCATTCCTTGCCGCCCATCACGCTTGCAACAATCACCACCGTGGTCGCGGTGCTCCCGCTTCTTGGTCGTGGACCAGACGCGGGTACCGCCACGATGATCTCGATGGTGGTCGCGGTGGGTGCGTTGTCCGCGCTGTCCGCCACCACGCTCCTGCTCCCCGCGGTGATGGAAATCCTTCCCCCCACTGCTACCGTCCAACCAGACCCCTGATCCGCTCGGCTGCGATTGGAGGTGCCGATACCGCCGCCACCGCAAGGTACTCACGAACCAACGGCACCATGGCGACGCGCTGGAGACCCAGAAGCGCAGCCCAGAGATAGGGTGAATCGGCCATCGAGAGCCCTGCCAGCAGGGGCTCGAGGCGGTGTGGGTCTCGATGCCGAATGGCGGCATCGATGATCTGGTCGATCTCATCAGGAAGAAGCAGGAAGCGAGCGTCCCGCGGGTGGAGACCGGTTAGCACGGCGAGTTCCCTTCGAGCCTCGTACGCCTCGGCGGATGCCGGAGCGGCACGGATGGTTCGCTCCAGAAGCTCCCGCATGGTCAGCACGGAGTAGCCGGGAAGATCGCCTCGCCGGTGCGCCTCGCGCAGGCCTCGCCAGAGCGAGGCGGAGTAGTACTGCATCCCCCCGAAGAGCGGCTCAAGTTCAGCGTAGCGATGAAAGAGCTCTTCCATCACCGGTGGGTTGCGGATCCGCGAAGCGAGCAGCAGGTAGGTTACGAAGGGATGATCGACTTCGTCGATCAGATCCACCAAGAGCCACGACGCGCGTTCCCACGACTGCTCGAGGAAGGCGCGATACGCCTCCACGAGCCGGCGAGCAGCAATTGATGGGGCATCATCGTGCAGCAGTGCGCCCTCGAGACCGGCAAGCGCGCGTTGCGTGGCGTCTCGGGTGCGTCCATGATGGTATCGGAGGTACTCAGCCTCAACCAACACCGCGGCCACCGCTCGATCGGGTCTCCCCACCCATTCGTGGAGCAGAGACTCTTCACTCCCGTGCCCGGGGGCGTACCCGAAGCGCGTATTTCGCTCGACGATAACTCCAAGCGCCGCGTGGTAGTCCCCCAGCCCGCGAAGCGCCACAATGAGGGCATCGAGATCGGGCTCATCGAGTGGGCGGCCTACCCGGGAAAGCGCCCCAACCGCGGCGGGGTAGTCCGCAAGCGCCAACGATGCCCGCCCGAGCACCAGAAGGGCGCCATCCTGGAACTCCTGCTGGTTGCTCTGCATTGCCTCCGCGAGGCGATTCGCTCTCTCTGCCTGCGTCCTGGCCCGAAGATAGTCGCCTCGCTCCATGGCGAGAGCGGCGAGCAGGGTCCGCGCGCGAACCGACTGGCCCGCACTCAGCCTGCCGCGAAACCCACGCCCGCTTGTCGACAAACGAGGCGGCACATCGCCGAGGGACCAGTGCAGAAAGATTTCCGCGTCGGAAAGCCGCCCGTACCGGATGGCGTCTTCACCAAGGGCGAGGGCAAGGTCTCGGCGCCCGGGCGATTGCAGCAGATCGCCGAGATCGCTTCGAGCCGGCATCTCCCGCCCGCCGGGCAGCGAGCAACCAATCAACAACCATCCGGCGGCAAGCGCTGCCGAGCACGCCACCATCCATCGCAGCGCGATGCAAATCGTTCTGTTTCTCTGTCTCATACCTCATAAGACAGAGGGAAAACGCCGCACGCTTCACGCCCGGCGAAAACTTATCCTTTTTGTGTTCCTACCCGATCACCCGTTCCAGCACGTAGACAAAGTTGCGGTCGGTGCCAAAGACCACCCAGCGGCCGGCAATCACCGGAGGACTCAGGATCGAGCCTTCAATCTCCAGTTCCCAGATGACCCGGCCGGTACGCGCGGAGAGCGCCACCAGCCGCGGCGGGCGCGGCTCCAGCTCATCCTGCACCGAGGCGGTCCACGGCATGAAGCCGGGAGTGGGTTGCTGCTGGGGAGCGTTCAGGTCCTCGCCGCGCAGGCCGATGTAGACGCGGTCGCCTGCCACAACCGGTGCGCTGCTGGTCCGGCGGCTGAACTCGCGCTCCCAGACCGGCTCACCGGTGCGCGCGTCCAGTGCGCGCACCACGTTGTCGCCGCCGGCAACAATCACGCGGTTACGCCATACCGCCGGCGCCTGATAATCGAGAATATTGAGCAGATCGCGAAACTCCAGAAAGAGGTTGCGCGGCCGGTCCGGTCCCCAGCGCGATTCCGCCTGGTGCACCCACTCGATGCGGCCGGTTTCGCGGTCCAGGGCGTAGTGGCGAAACTCCCACCAGTCCCCGCGGGACCGGCTGGTAGCCATGAAGACCCGCCGATTGGTGACCGCGGGAAAGCTGTACCAGGTGGCGTCCATGATCTCTTCGGGCAGGAGCCAGTGGTACTCGCGCGTGCGAAGATCAAAGGCTCCCAGCGTCCGCGGATTGCTCAAGGGGCCGCGGGCAAAGTAGATCACGTCGTCGTAGACCTGAAAGGTGTCACGATGCCAGATTGGATTGACCAGCTCGTGGACCAGCTCACCGTCGGGGTTGAGAAACCAGGTGCTGCCGCCGTCGCTTGAGAAGATGATGTAGTCGTTGTGGCGCAGCACCGTGGACTGCACCGTTCTTCCCGTAAAGAAGCGCCACCGCTCGGTGCCGTCGGCCTTGTTGACCGCGTAGGCGTGTCCGTCGTTGGAGCCAAAATAGACCACTTCGTCATCGGCAAAGGGGATGCTGTTCACCGGAGCGCCGGTGCTGAAGACCCAGCGCATGTACCCGGTTTCGATGTCCATGGCGTAGAAGTTTCCATCGGTGGACCCGAAGTACATCACATTGTCTTTGATGACCAGGTTATTGAAGGCAAAGGCGCGCATCTGGGCTGACTGCAGTTGCAGCTTCCAGCGAACGCCCAGTGGTGGCGGCATGGGATTGCGGGTGAAGCCGCGCCCCCCCTCGCCCCGGAAGGCAATCCAGTCATCGCGAAACCCGCAGCCGGAGAGCGCAATCATCGCGGCCAGCGCAGCCAGAACCAGCAGCGCCCGGCCAGGAACGGCCGCAACGCGTGTTCTTTCAATCGGTTTCATCGCTGCCCCCTCAGTACTGAAGCCCACGCAGGCTGAAGAGCCGCCGGAGTGCTCCGCGAAGCCCGTCGCGCCGGCTCGCGCGCACGGCGTCGCGGTAGCGCTGCTGCAGCGACTGCCACATCGACTGTCGCTCATCTTCGGGCGCCAGAACATGGTAGCGAAGCCGCGTGTAGTCCGCGGCAAAGTCGTGCAGCTCGGCATGACGTTGCGCGTACTCGAGCGGGGTCTGCGACGGTCGCTTGATATCGTACCCGGCGGCGGCCAGCTTCATGAGCAGGGCGGTGTAGAGCGCGCGACTGCCGTCGGAGCCCCGGCGCCGCGCGGTTGAGACCAGGTAGCCTTCCCTTCCGTACCGGTAGGCGTAGAGCCCCACCAGCGTGGCAATGGCCAGCAGACCCAGGAGTCGGGCAACCTCTCGCCATGGAAAGACAAAGCCGGGAAAACGCTCCGTGCGCGGATCGATCATGGGGATGACAACCGCCAGGTCGTTGGGGTCGTCACCCGGAGCGGGCGGGATCGCGTACTGCGTGGGCTCAAAGTCTACCCAGCCGTAGCCGGGCACGTAGTACTGCACCCACGAGTGGCGGTGAGAGGTGGTCACCAGGTAGAGATCGCGCAGGTGAAACTCCGCCAACTCGGGGATCTGCTGCTGAAGTACCCAGAGCCCCTGCACGTGCGACATGGTCTGCAAGCCGCGCGCGGCAAGGTAGCCGGTCACCACCCGCGAGGGTATCCCCACCATGCGGCCCAGGATTGCCGCCGTGTTGGAGAACTCCACGCAGTCGCCCGTCTGGGTCAGATCGACAAAGCGAACCATGTGCGAGGTGCTTGTGTTGTCCACAAACCCCGCCTTGTACTGGAAGTCCGAGAAGGCGCGCAGGATTGCCTGGATGGTCTCCACCTGGGTGAGGTCGGTGGGCACGCGTTCATCGAGAAAGCGTTGGAACACCGCCCGGTCAGACTCGCGCAGATCGATCTGCAGATAGTCCTGCAGCCGTTCGCGATCGCTCTCGGTGAGCCCACGGGCACGGCGCAGCTCACCCTGCGGCGCCACGCTCAGCTGTGAGACCGAGTTGTAGAAGTAACTGAACGGATAGTAGTTGGAGCGGAACACGGTTGGTTCAACGGCGAGCGGCCGGTACTGCAGCACCCGGTCCGGGATGGTGGAAAAGAAGCGGACATTCTGCCGGGTGCGCCCGCGGTCAAAACTGCGGTCGCGGTTTTCCCAGGTACCAATAAGCCGCATGTGCACCAGGTCGTTGAGGGGCTCGTTCTGCGCGCGCTGAAAGCCACGCACCGGATCGAAGCGGTTGTGATAGCCGTCGGCCGCGTAGATTGGCTCGCGCGAGGACGCCACCACCATGACCGCGCGCTGTTCGGTGGGAGCGCTGCCGTCACCGGTTGCGCCCCACTGGTCTGCCGGCACCCCCTCCAGTCCGCCGCCGGGATGATCGGCGAGTCCGTTGGCATCGCCGTCCATCCCATCCTCTCCCATGCCGTCCATGCCCTGCCC
>SLTF01000073.1 GCA_007130025.1 Spirochaetales bacterium
GGGCGCAGGTCACCATATTGACCTCGTCCGAGTCGGTCACGGCAATGAAGAAGTCCGCCGTTGCACAGCCGGCCTGCTTCAGTACGTCGAGATTGTTGCCGGCGTCGTTGATGACCATGCAGTCGAGGCGGTTGGTGACAAAGGCTGCCTGTGCGCGGTCCTTCTCGACCACCACAACGTCCTGGCCGTTGTCGATCAGCTGTCTGGCAATCTGGAACCCAACGGCCCCCGCTCCAACGATGACAACCTTCATGTACCGAAGGTTATATCAGACCCCCGGTGCGGTGTCAAAGCGGGTGCAAAGCTCGGAAAGGGCCTGCACTTCCTGATCGTCAGGCCTCACTTGAAGAAACAGCTTGAGCCAGCCACACGCGGACGAAAAATTCCTGTGCTCGATGGACGCTCTTCCTTGTTCGAGGCAGTACCAACAGGTCGATTCGTCATCCATTGGAACATAACCGGGGTTGGAACTGCCCGTTCGTGACGCCTGATCGTACGATTGGTAGAACCCGTCGTGCCGAACCACGAACTGGATGAGTCTGCGAGACAATTCTTCATCGTCAACCGTGGAGGGAATCGTCTCGGCGATTCCATGGGCGATCAGGTGCTCCTGGTCGAGCGCGAGGTCTTCCTCATAACAGAGGCACACCGGAAGCCTGGTGAGTCGGAGCGTCTCAACATCCGTCACAATCGATTCCCACTTTGGCGGAACAATGAGCACGATTGACGAGTAATCCTTGCGCTCCTGAGCACGTACCGCGGAACCCACTGTCTCTACCGGTTCGACGTGGACCGATCGATGTGCCAGTCCGGTTCGCACACGGGCAGTTGTGTGCTTACGACCGTTCGTCACGATGAGCGTTCGCATCGGGTCCGAGCGTACTTCCGGTCTGTGCACTGGTCAAGCAGAAAGATCGCTGCGTGCCGAAAGATTAATGAGATCTTTATGCGCGCGGTCGCTATGATTGGGGCATGGATCGGATTCTTGCGTGTGTCTCCGCCGCTCCCTCGTCCCGCAACGTCGTGCTGCGAGCGCTGGAAATTGGCAACCAGACGGGGGCTCGAGTTGTTGCCGTTCACGTTCACGTTCCGCAACGGAACCGGTTGTTCTCCGGACACGATAGAGTTACCGAATCCACCGTGGATCACAACATGGCTCTCGCCAGATCAGGGGGAGCAGAAACGGTGGTTCTGCGGGGCAGGGATGTTGCCCGGACCATCGCGCAGTACGCGGAACTCTCCCGAGTCGCGCGAATCGTGGTGGGAAAGAACGAGCCGCTCTCGGCTTCCCGTGTTCCGCGACGGCGCGACCTGGCCCAGAAGCTTATTGCGGAATCGAAGCAGGTTGATGTGCTGGTGGTGCCTGCTGATCCCGCACAGTACCGACTCAATCGTATGGCGCGGGCCCGCGCCGTTGGTTCGTATCGCGCTCTCACGGCAGATCTGCTCATCACCGCGTTCCTCATCGCCGGTGCGGTTGTGGCCTCACTTGTGCTTCGGAACGTGGGCTTTGCTGATGCGAATATTGTCATGGTGTTCCTGCTGGCCGTCCTGGTTGCGACCTTCTTCGTCGGGCGACTGTCCGGGATTGTTTCGTCAGTGGGAGGAGTACTGGCGTTTAACTTCCTGTTTACGGAGCCTCGGTACACTCTGGTTGTGTACGATACGCAATATGTCCTTACCTTCGCCGTGCTTCTCCTCGTCTCGCTGACAATCAGTGAGTTGCTCAGTCGAGTTCGATCGGAAGCAGCCGCTTCACGACGTCGGGCTGATCTCACCGTGGCGGTTTACCGATTGACTCGAGCACTCCTGAACCGATCGGGAGAGGGGGCGGTCGTACAGGAGGCGCTTGAACAGCTCACTCGGGCGTTTGGAGGGAGCGCCATTTGCTACCTCGGGGAGCCTCACGAGGCAGGTACCACGGTACACGTTCGCGGTGATTCGAGCCTGTTTGATGTGCGGACTGCTTCTTGGGTGTTCCAGCACGGGCGAACCGCAACGGTAGCGGCATCCGGCTCCGAGACGGGAGATACGCTGTTTGCGCCGTTGCTTGGGGGCTCAGAGACAATCGGAGTGATAGCAACCGTGTGTGGGCACGACTTCGACGACACGCCGGAGTCGGATCGCCGTACCCTGGTGGAAACCTTCGCCGGGCAGGTTGCACTCGCACTCGAGCGGGAGCGTGTTGCGCAGCGAAATGAAGAGGTTTCCGTACAGGTTGAGGCCGAGCGCCTGCGGAACTACCTTCTGCGCTCAATATCTCACGATCTTCGAACGCCACTCGCCGGTATTGGGGGATCGGCGGCGGTGCTGGCGGACATGGACACCTTTCCCGACGGAGAACAAGTGCGGGAGTTGGCGACCGATATTTATGAGCAGTCGACCTGGCTCAGTAATCTCGTGGAGAACCTTCTCAGTCTCACCCGTATCGAAGGTGATGGGCCGTCAATCTCCACCTCGGAAGAGACGGTTGATGACCTCGTGGGTTCCGTCATTGCCCGCATGAAGCGACGGTTGAGCCGCCATGACTTGCGAACCACGCTCCCGGATTCAATCGTCACCGTCACTGTTGACCCAAGCTTGATTCAGCAGGTTCTCATGAACGTGCTGGAGAACGCGTGTCGGTACAGCCCGGAAGGCTCCCGAATCGACCTGGACGTGGTCTTGCGTGGTGAACGAGTGAAATTTGCAATTCACGATTCGGGTCCCGGGTTTGCCGAAGAAGACCTCGAACACCTTTTCGAAAAATTTTTCACCGGCCATCGTCGTGAGGCGGATGCAGGCCGCGGTGTTGGTCTGGGTCTTGCCATTTGTCGCGCGATCGTCACCGCCCACGGAGGAACCATTCATGCGAAAAATCATCCGACCGGTGGTGCTCTCGTGACATTCGAACTGCCCGGATGGGTTCAGGGACACGCAGAACCATGAAGAACAACGCCGTCGTTCTGATTGTTGACGATGAGAAGCCGATCCGTAACTTTCTCCGGGTGTCTCTCGTAAGCCAGAATTATCGGGTGATCGAAGCAGCCGACGGACGGAGTGCTGTCTCGCTGAGTGCGTCACATGTTCCTGATCTTATCATACTGGATCTCGGGTTACCGGATGTGGATGGCCTGGAGGTGCTTCGCGAGCTTCGTCAATGGAGCTCCGCTCCCGTTATTGTGCTTTCCGCCCGCGACGGTGATCGAGCCAATATTGACGCACTTGACCTCGGGGCTGACGACTACCTTACCAAACCGTTCTCGGTAGGGGAACTCCTTGCGCGCGTGCGAGTTGCATTTCGCCATGCGGCTCGGTCGGTGGGTGGGATCACCGACGCGGACACCGAGGTTCGCATCGGACCGCTTTGTCTCGATCTCGTGAAGCGAAGGGTATCGATTGGCGAAAAGGAGGTTCACCTCACTCCAACCGAATATCGACTACTGGTTCATCTTGCCCAACACGCGGGCCGAGTGCTTACCCATAGGGCAATCCTGAGACACGTCTGGGGGCCAAGCCGTGAGGGCGAGACTCAGTATCTTCGGGTATTCATGGCAAATCTGCGCCGCAAGATCGAAGACGAACCGGCGGAGCCGCGGTTCCTGTTGACCGAGTTAGGGGTGGGTTATCGCCTCGCCGATCAGGACGAAGTGGAGTTCTCTCCCCGCGAAGGGGAGTGACGCCGACTATCCCGAATTCTTGAGCCCACGCGACGAAGGATCCGCTCGTACCGCGGAACGCCCCAGACGATACCGATACTGGCCGCGGCGAACAGAACGACGAGAGCAATATCACGTACTGCGACGACCGAACCCATGCTGGTTCATTGTACCGTGGGAGAAGATCAAAAGAGTGTTCAGAAGCGGCGCTTCGGCATTAAGATCTCATAAGGGAGTGAGTTTTCCGGGAATTCGGGAGCGGTTATTTGACCCGCTTTCGCAATGAACGCCGCTGTGGTGAAGCGAGGACCTGCGCAAGGCGCCCAACGATGCTTGGTTTCCCGGCATCCGGGGGTTCGCTGTTCGCCGATACCGGTTCAGGGTTAGGGCCGCGTTGCGGCTGCGGGCCGTTGTCTGCCGGTGCAGGTATGGTGGCAATATCCGTCTCTCTCCCAACTACCAGTATCGTGTCACCGCTGCCAAATTGATACGCCGGAGAGATGAAGTCAAATTGCACGGCGCCATGCCGGCGGACCGCAAGAATATTGATTCCATGCTTCTTTCGAAGATCCGCCTCAATCACGGTCTTGCCCGCAAAGGTATCGGGGAGTCGTACCTCCGCAATCACCAACCCCTCGCTGATCGGGAAGAAGCTCGACAGAGCCGAAGATATCAGCGGGAGTGTGATCCGCTTCGCAGCTTCCCGATTTGGATAGACCACGTCCGTGGCGCCGACGATGCTCAGAATCTCGCCGTGTTGCTCGGTCTCCGCCTTGGCGATGATTCGTTTCACCCCACGCTTCTTCAGGTAGTTGGTCACGAGGATCGACGC
Source organism: Spirochaetales bacterium (assembly GCA_007130025.1). GTDB lineage: Bacteria > Spirochaetota > Spirochaetia > DSM-27196 > PWMO01 > PWMO01. The sequence continues at coordinate 4,471 of SLTF01000073.1, forward strand.
TTCCGTCTTGTCGCCCAGATCCACAATCGCCGCGTCGATGGTCGCGGGAACCAGCTTCTCGATCAGCTCCTGCTTGATCACGTCGGCGATGTAGGCGGCGGCCACCACATCCTTGAACTCTTCGATCACCTGTGGATCGCGATCAATGATGAGAACTTCCACGTCCTCGTACTGAAGTAACTCTTCCAGGACCCGTGAACCAAAGTGACTCAAGCCAATGATCGCGAACTGTTTCATACCGTCTCTTCCTATCCAATCAGAATCTCGCCCGTCGGGTATCCGATCAGGCGTTCGCCGCGACGCCGGGTCCGCGGCATTGCCAGCGAAATCAGGCCAACCCTGCCCGCAAACATCGTGAAGATGATCACCACCTTTCCGGCGTCCGACAGCGAATCGGTGATTCCCATGGAGAGGCCCACCGTGCCGAAGGCCGAGAACGCCTCGAAGAGCAGAACGACCAGCGCCGTGCCCTCGTGCAGGAGGGCACGTTCGGTGATGGTCAGCAACAGGGAAGACACCAGAACGATGAGCAGTGCCTTGATGAGCAGGCCGTGCGCCTTTCCCACCAGCGATGCGGGAATTCGCCGCTGACCGAGGCGAATATCGCCGTTCTCGTCGGCTATCACCACCGCCGCGGCCAGAACGACCAGCACGGTCGTCACTTTGATTCCCCCCGCCACTGAGCCGGGGGCCCCACCGGTAAACATAAAAA
>SLTF01000127.1 GCA_007130025.1 Spirochaetales bacterium
ACCAGATCATTGAGCAACTGAGGCAGTACTATTGCCGGCTGCGTGGCGAGGGGTATCAGCCGATTGGAGCCGATTCCCCTGACCCCCGGGCACAGCGTATCACATCATACCTGAACCTGTTGCAGCGGATCGTCCGCGAGCGCTGCGAAGCGGTACGATCCGCGCCCTTCGAGCCGGGCTCTGAGATCACCGGTTACTTCGAGATGCTACCCGAGAGTTCCGCGGATCGGACGCTGTATACGCAAATGATGTCGTGCGAGGTTCCGACCGAACGAGAGCGCCTCCAGGCACAGCTTCGTCAGCTGGTAAAAGCCGGAGATATCGACGTGAACATCATGGTCAAGGTCGACAAGGACAACTACCGCAACGGCGAGAAACTCCCCCCGGAGTTTGCCGACGCGATGGCCGCACTTCGTGGGTACGCCGAAAGCGATCTCCACTCCGCGGTGGTGCTGTCTGCCGGGTTCAATCGCCGACTGGCGCGTTACATCGAACAGTTTCCCGACTTCCATGCAGACGAGCACGGTCACTTCAAGAAGCGCATCACACTGAAGGTCAGCGATTTCCGGTCTGCCTTCACACAGGCAAAAATGTTTGCACGAAGCGGACTCTGGATTTCGGAGTATCGGATTGAGTCCGGGCTCAACTGCGGCGGCCACACCTTCTCAACCGATGGTTACCTGATGGGACCGGTTCTGCAGGAGTTCACCGAACGGCGCGAGGAGCTGCGTGCAACGGTCTACGAGGTGTACGCGAAGGCCGCAGCCGAACGAAACCTGCCCGTCCCTCCCGCACCCAGCTTCCGCCTCAGCGCGCAAGGTGGAGTGGGAACCCCCGAGGAACACCGGTTTCTACTCGAACACTACCAGATCGACAGCGTCGGTTGGGGCTCGCCATTCCTTCTGGTACCTGAGTGCGTCAACATCGATGCGGAAACGGTAGAGAAGCTCGCCGCTGCCGGACCAGGGCAGATCAGGTCAACCGGAGCGTCGCCGCTGGGTGTGCCGTTCAGCAATCTGATCAACTCCGCCGCGGAAATCAGCAAGCACCAACTCGCAGAGAGTGGTCGTCCCGGCAGTCCCTGCCCGAAGGGCTTCCTGAAGTTCAATACCGAGTTCACCGAGCTCCCCATCTGTACGGCATCAACGCAGTATCAGCGCTTGAAGCTCGCCGAGATTGAGGCGCAGGAGTTGGATGCCGAAGAGCGGAACGCGGCTCGAACCGAGGTTACCGAGCGCGCATGCATCTGCCGTGATCTCTCCGGCTCCCTCGCCCAGATCAACCAGCTCGGTACCAAGCGCGATCGCCTGACACCGGCCGTCTGCCCCGGACCCAACCTCGTCTACTTCACCGAAGTCACCACGCTGCGGAGCATGGTTGACCACATCTACGGGCGAATCAGTCTCCTGAAAACCCGGAACCGGCCGCACATGTTTGTCAACGAACTCAAGCTCTACCTGTCCGATCTGGCGCAGAAACTCGCCGGTGAAGCGCGTGCACAGGGAGCCCGAAGCGCAGAGGACCTGCGAACCTACGCCGACAATCTACGGGCCGGAATCGAATACTACCGCGGTCTGGTCGACGATCTCGGTGGAACGTACGCTCAGTGGAAGAGCGCTTTTCTGGAAGAGGTGTCGCTGGCCGGGCAGCAGCTCGAGCAGCTGCTTGCGGATAGCTTCCTGGAACAGGGAAACTCCGGCGTGGCTGAACAGGGCGTGTAAACGCCTGATTCCGGCGGGAGCCAACGCGGCGCCCATCAGCCGGGATCTATCGGGACGCTAAATCACAAAACGGCTCACCTGTTCGTCAACCTGGCGAATACCCTCGGTGTTCTTCTGGCTGAGTTCGACGATCGCGAGAATTGCGGTGCGGATCTCATCGGTGCCGCGCTTGATCTCCTCCATGCTGTCGTCCGCTTCCCGCGACAGATCGACGAGTTGCTGCACCTCGGTGAGAATCGCCTGGCTTCCGGTGCGCATTTCGCCCGAACCGGCGGTGACCTCGTCGGTGATGCGGCGAAGCGTAGTGAGCGCCTCGAGTACCATGCGACCACCCTGGCTCTGCTCGGTCAGCGATCCGCGCATCTGGTCCTGGATTGTGGTCACCGTTCGCACCGCGGTGCGAACCTCTTCAAACGACTGGCCGGATTGCTCTACCGAGGTTACCACACTGTCAATCAACGACTGAAGCGCTTTGAGGACGGTACCGATGGAGCGCGACTGCGTGGCCGAGTTCTCGGCGAGCTTTCGGATTTCATCGGCAACCACGGCAAACCCGCGGCCCGCCTCTCCCGCGTGAGCAGCTTCGATGGCGGCGTTCATCGCAAGCAGGTTGGTCTGCGAGGCGATGCCGTTGATGATTGCATTTGCTTCGCCGAGCCCTTCAGACTGATGCGCAATTTCGCGGATGGTCTCAGTGACGCTGTTCAGCTGCTGGTAACCGGTTTCGGATACCTCTTCCAGCCGCTGAAAGCTGTCGCGGTTGGCCTGCACGTTGGTAGTCACCGACTCTACACTGGCAACCATCTGCTCGACCGCGGACGACGACTGCTCCAGACTGCTGCTTTGTTCGTCAATGATGCGGTTGAGGCTTTCGATATTGCCGGTGATCTGCTCCACGGTTGACGAAACCGTCTGGACACTCTCGGTCTGGCGGCCAAACCGCTCGCGCACCATCGCGATGTTGCTGCTGATCTCTTCAACGGATGCATGCGTCTCTTCCATGTTGGCCGAAAGGCCCTGTCCGACATCTTCGAGCTGATCGACGGCGCCACGGATGCTGTGCATGATCTTCTGCAGGTTTTCGGTGAAGGTGTTGAAGTACAAGGAGAGCCGGCCTACTTCGTCGCCCGATCGAACTTCGAGCCGTCTGGTCAGATCACCGCTGCCTTCGGCTACGTCTTTGAGCGCACGACGGGCAACATCGAGTGGCCGCATCTGCCACTGTATAAGAAGAAAGAGTGCCACCACCACCAGAATCAGCCCCCCGATCATGATCGGCACCAGCAGGGAAATCATCCTGGCGACCGACGCAAACACCTCATCGGGCGAGACCACGGTGCCGTATACCAGCGGGAGTTCGGCGTTGCCGACAAACAGTGGCACAAAGGATTTGATCGTGATCTCTCCGGTTGCCAGCGAGAGGTACTCATCGGTGAATACCAGACCGTTTTGAAGGTTTTCCATGAGAATCGGCGTCTGCTCGTCGTTCCATTCCGGCGCGGTCCGCCCCACCCGGTCGACAAACGGATGTACCATGACGGTGCCGTCCCAAGAGATGAGCCGTCCGAAACCCTCCTGGTACAATCGCACGCCGCCGAGTTCCGCTTGCAGGGTGTCGATGGCCATGTCCACACCAACAACTCCCAGCGTGCCGTCGGTACCAATAATTGGCGCAACAAGGCTGATCATGAACACCTCGCGCCCGTCCACGTCAAATCGGTAGGGTTCGGAGACGTACTCGCGCCCGGTGGAAAAGGGCGTCTGAAAGAACGACGCCGCGTAGAGCTCGGTGGAGTCGGGGGCGTGAACGGCAACCGAGCCGTCCGCCCGGCGAGACGCAATCGGGGTGAACCGACCGTTTTCGTCGCTGCCAAGATCGGACCGCCCCCGAAAGAGGATATCGTTGTCCCCCATCGCATCGGGAGCCCAGAGACTCCAGACCGCCACGAACTGGTCGTTCCGCCCGGCAACCTGGCGAAGCAGGTGCACCGCCAGAGGTCGCCGCTGCTCGGCGGGGAGTTCGCCATGGGCGGCCAGCACCTGCGCGAGAGTACGAGCGGCGTCGAGCGGTACCTCCAGCAGGGCAACCGTGCGATTGGCATACGCCTGGGAAAGCGCTTCCATGTACGCGATCGACGTTGTCCGATTGGTCTGCGCGGAGAGCGAGATGGTGACCCACCCCACGCTTCCGAGGACAATCACCAGCATAAGGCTGATCACGAGGGAGACTTTGACTTTGATGCTCACGTTTTTCACAATCGTTAAATCCTTGATTTTTTTCTTGATCGAACTCGTCGAGTATCGGCCAAAACGGGACGCGCGTCAAACAAGTACGCGGTCCCGCATTGCGCCGTTGACATCAGAACTCTTCGAACTCAGCGTCTCCTCCATCTGCTGCAGGCACCTGAACCGCCATGGTGATCCCGGTCTCACGTCTTCCCCGGCCGGCGGAAGGCGCGGTCTGCGCGGGTGACTTTCGTGCAGCGAGAACCGTTTTCCCGTGTCCAATTGCAGCCTGATGCAGTGCGGGGGCCGGCAATGCACGCCGGGAGGAGGACAGCTTGAAGAAGGACACCGCGGACGCGAGCTGGTCGGCCTGACTGTTGAGCTCCTCGGCCATTGATGCCATCTCTTCGGAGGCGGATGCGTTCTGCTGGATGACCTGATCGAGTTGGGTAAGCGCCTTGTTGATCTGGTCCGCGCCGGCATTCTGTTCGCCGCTTGCCGCGCTGATCTCCTGGACCAGCTCCGCGGTGCGTCGAATGTCGGGAATGATTTCGGCGATCATGGTGCCGGCCTGCTCGGCTACCGCGACGCTCTCGCGCGAGAGTTCACTGATCTCGCCCGCGGCGGTCTGACTGCGCTCGGCCAGCTTTCGCACTTCGGATGCGACAACGGCAAATCCCTTTCCGTGTTCACCGGCGCGGGCAGCCTCGATGGCTGCGTTCAGCGCCAGAAGGTTGGTGTTGCGGGCGATCTCCTCGATGATGGTGATCTTCTCCGCGATCTCCCTCATTGCCTTTACCGTCGCTTCTACGGCTTCTCCCCCCTGCTGCGCGCGGGTTGCCGCCTTCTGTGCGATCGAATCGGTCTGGAGCGCGTTATCGGCGTTCTGGCGGATGTTGGAACCCATCTCCTCCATGGACGACGATACCTCCTCTGCTGAAGCCGCCTGTTCGGTGGCGCCCTGCGAGAGCTGCTGCGCCGTCGAACTGATCTCCTGGCTGCCGGAAGACACGTTCTGCGACGCCGTCTGCACGCTCTGAACCACCTCGGTGAGTCGCCCGGTCATGTTCCGCAAGGCGTCCGCGAGGATGCCGATCTCGTCGCGCTGGTTCACATCCAGCGTCGTGGTCATGTCACCTTCGGCGAGCCGCTGAGCGAATGCCACCCCGCGGGCAACCGGCACGGTGATCACCCGCGTAATTGCGATCGTGATGATCACCCCGAT
>SLTF01000091.1 GCA_007130025.1 Spirochaetales bacterium
CGCCCCGGTAGCTCAGGTGGATAGAGCAGCTGCCTCCTAAGCAGCAGGTCAGGCGTTCGAGTCGCCTCCGGGGTAACTTTCAGTCCCGTGGCAACGCTCGGGCGTTTTATTCACCTCCGAAGCGCAGCCACGGCCACCTCCGGTGCCTTGTCGATTATCCGCAGCAGTGCTCGCGCTGTGCCGGTCGGATATCGGCGTCCCTGCTCCCAGTTCCGAAGTGTATCCACCGATATTCCAATGCGATCAGAAAAATCTCGTTGCGTCATACCAACCCGCGATCTGACAGCACGGATGTACGCTCCCATCTCGCCCATCGCCGCTTTGTTGTCCCGATTAATCTGATCCTCGATCTCATGATCTGTCGTTGTCTCGACACGACGAGCATCGATGCGTCCTTCAGGGTACGATTTGATATCGCCCTGATCAGAAACCACTCGTACGTCTTTCATGATCCAGCACCTCCCGCGAGTTCGCTTTTCGAGCAGAGATGATGCGGGTTCGTGATCCTCGGCGGGTAAATGCCACGACAAACAGCCTGCCTTCGATTCGCCCCCGAAGCGTGAACCGAGCCTCACCGTACTCCCACCGATCGTCGATGGACACATCCCGGGCTGGATCGGCGAAGGCCCGAATCACATACGCGAAGTCAAAACCCCGCTCCGCGAAACATCGATCACTCTTTTCCGTGTCCCACTCAAACTCCACGCCTTCATTGTAGGTCATTGAACGACATGAATCAAGGACGGTCTCGCTGAGAACCGTTGGTGACCTCGAGCTGCCTCCTAAGCAGCAGGTCAGGCGTTCGAGTCGCCTCCGGGGTATGGTTCTTCAACTCTGCTATTCCTGGTATACTTTCCGTATGAACAACTACACTGCTGTGGTAAAGGCCGATGGTCAGTGGTGGTACGGCTGGATAGAAGAAATACCCGGCGTCAACGCACAGGAACAAAGCCGTGAAGAGTTGCTCGTTGCACTTCGAGAATGCCTGGCAGAAGCGCTTGAGATGAACAGGCGTGACGCCCGTGAATCCGCGGAGCGTGACTACACGGAAGAACCCATCGCACTGTGAAGCGAACGGCGCTCCTGCACCACCTGATGACGCACGGTTGCTCTCTGGTTCGAGAGGGATCGCGACATGCGTGGTGGAAGAATGAAGAATCCGGCAAACGCACCGCTGTCCCCCGACATTCTGAGGTGCCCGATCAGCTCGCACGCAAGATTTGCAAGGACCTTGGAATCCCGATTATTGGTCGGTGAGGCCGGATCAGCCGTTCGAGTCGCCTCCGGGGTAGCCGTTCCATAGACGCCCGCCGCAGCGCCGTAGTACCCTCATTTCCCATGAAGCTTTCCAACTTTGGCCGCAAGTTCACCGCACGGACCGGGATCCTCTCGCTGATGGATGATCTTGGGCGCGCCCTCTCGGGCGGCGAGCGCAAGCTGATGCTCGGTGGTGGGAACCCGGCGCACATCCCCGCGATGAACGAGCTGTGGCGCCGCCGCCTGGAAGAGATTCTCGCACAACCGGGTGCGATGGAGCGGATGCTCGCCAACTACGACCCGCCTCAGGGCAACCAGGCGTTCATCGAGGCGCTCGCGCGGTTGCTCAACCGCGAGCTTGGCTGGCCGGTGGGCCCGGAGAATATCGCCGTGACCAACGGCAGCCAGTCGTCGTTCTATCTGCTGTTCAATATGTTTGCAGGCCCCGGACCCGAAGGGCGGCAACGGATTCTCTTTCCGCTGGTGCCGGAGTACATCGGCTACGCCGACCAGAGCCTCGACGCAGGCGATTTCACCGCGATCCGCCCGACCATCGAGACCATCGACGACCACACCTTCAAGTACCACGTGGATTTTGACGCGCTGCGCATCGACCCCGATATCGCGGCGATCTGCGTCTCGCGCCCAACCAACCCAACCGGGAACGTGCTCACCGACGAGGAGGTCGCCCATCTCGACCGGCTCGCCCGCGACGCCGGGGTTCCCCTCATCCTTGACAACGCGTACGGCCTGCCCTTTCCGGGCATGATCTTCACGCCCGCCAGACCGGTCTGGAACGAGAACACAATCGTGGGCATGAGCCTCTCCAAGCTTGGGCTGCCGTCGGTCCGCACCGGAATCGTCGTCGCCTCGCCTGCGGTGATCGAAGCGATTGCCTCGTGCAACGCCATCGTTGCCCTGGCAAACGGCAGCGTGGGGCAGACCCTGGTGGCGCCGTTGCTCGACTCGGGCGACATCATGCGCGCCGCGCGCGAGGTGATTCCTTCGTTCTATCGCCGAAAGTCGGAGCAGGCTCGTCGGTGGATTGCCGAAAGCTTTGGCACCGATATCGACTACGCCGTTCACAAGAGCGAGGGCTCACTCTTTCTCTGGATCTGGTTTCGCAACCTGCCGATCACCACGATGGAGCTCTACGAAAGATTGAAGCGGCGCCACACCATTGTCGTTCCCGGTCGCTACTTCTTCTTCGGGCTCGACGAGCCGTGGGAGCACCGTGATCAGTGCATCCGCGTGAACTACGCGATGGCCGACGCCGATGTACGCGAGGGGATCGCCGTGATTGCCGACGAGGCGCGACAGGCAATCGCCAAAGGGGTATAGTGGAGCCATGGCTGACGAGCGTACCCCCGAACCGATCGACCCCTCGAAACAGCAGTTGCCGGAATCACTGGTTGGGCAATTTCTGATCTCGGAAACCGACCTGATGGATCCAAACTTCTTCCGCACGGTGGTACTGATCACCGATCACAACGACCAGGGCGCGTTTGGCCTGGTCCTCAACCGCAAGTCCACGTCGCTCCTGTACGAAGTACTTCCCGGCTTTGCCGAGGATGACGCGGGAGCCATCCCTATCTACGTGGGTGGCCCGGTTCAGCAGGAGTACCTCTTTGTGCTGCACTCGGGGCTACCCCCGGGGGCGCAGAACGATCACGCCGAGGTACCCGCACCCGGGGTGGTGTTTGAGCCGGTCACCGAGCCGCTGGTTCGCTTCCTCCAGGACCACTGGAGCGCCATTCCACCGGACGACCGGCCCAAGCTTCATCTCTACGCCGGCTACTCAGGGTGGGGACCCGACCAGCTCGAAGGCGAAATACGGCTTGGTGCATGGTACCTCCACCAGGCCTCCGCCGACATCGTGTTTCACCCCGAGCCCGAGCAGGGCTGGCGCGACGCACTGAGCCGCAAGGGCGAGATCTACCGCATCATCGCGGAAACCGGCTATCGCCCCTCGCTCAACTGAGCTGTGGAACTCTTCCCGGTGGTTGCACATCCCCGCGGCACGTGATACAAATAGTCATAAATTCTCGACTCTGTCCGTTCAAAAAAGTCACCACATCAACCATTCGAGGTGTTGCATGAAAATCGCAGGAAAACTGGGCGCCATTGTTGCCCTTATTGTGGTGGGGTTTTTTGTCATCGTGGGGCTTCTGGTCGCCGGCATGGCTACGGCGGCAACGCTGAATGATCTGCAACTGCAGACCGCAGAGGTCACCACCAGCGCGTACCGGCTCTCGACCCATACCGGGAACCTTCTGGTTGCGACCACGCCGTTGCCCACCCTTTTTCGCATGTGGCGAGAGGCGCAGCGACAGCTTGACTCCTCAATCGAACGGCTCAGCACTCACCGGGGCGCCGCCATACTGGGCGAGGATGTTGGTGCGAGCATTTCCCGCACGGTCCAGTTCTGGCGTATGGCCGATCCGCGCGTCGCAGCTGCCGAAGAATCAATCGCCGCCGTTCTGGCGATGGATCAGATTCCACCCGCCGCCAAGACCGGCCTTGCCCCGACCATTCGCTTCCTCCTCGCTCAGGATGAGATTCAGTACGACGTCGTGCTCTCCCTGAACAGCGCGCAGAGTGCGGTGTCGATGATCGGCGAGACCATCATGACCATTCTGGTGCGCAACGCCGAAGAGATTGCCCAGGGGGTACGGGCTGGAGTAGTGCAGTTCCAGCGACGGGTAATGACGATTGTGGTTGCGGCGTCGGTTGCCGTTCTGGTGATCTCGTTTGTCCTGGCCCTGCTCTTCACGAGGCGGCTCGCGCGTCGCATCCGGTCGATGGAATCGGTCATGCGTCGCGTTGCCGAGCGCGACATCAGCGCCCGCACCGAGGACCGATCGCGGGATGAGATCGGCGGTTTGAGCCGACATCTGAACGAAGTCATGGATACGCTGTCCAGCTTCTTTGCGGATACCCGTCGGGCTATCGACCAGGTGAATGAGCTCAAGGACACCATGGCCGCAAGTTCCAACCAGAGTGCCGCGGCGCTGAACGAGATATCCAAGAACATTGAGTCGATCAAGGATCAGTTCAAGACGCTGGACCGGGACATCACCGGCAGCGGAGAGGCCGTGGAAATCATCGTCGGCGAAATGGCGAATCTCGCGCGGGGAATCGAACAGCAGGTGGGGGCAGTCAATCAGTCATCCTCTTCAATCGAGCAGATGAACGCCTCAATCCAGAGCGTCGCCCGGGTAGCCACGGAGCGCAAGGAGCGGGCCGATCAGCTGCGTCAGGTCGTTCAGGAAGGCGGCGAGAACATCGGCGCGACCAACGAGGTGGTTCGCTCGATCACCAGCGAAATCGACGAGATCCTCGAGATCATCGGCGTGATCAACGGCATCTCCAGCCAGACCAACCTCCTCTCCATGAACGCCGCAATCGAAAGCGCCCACGCCGGCGAGGCGGGCCGCGGGTTTGCCGTGGTCGCCGAAGAGATCCGCAAGCTCTCCGAGTCCACCGCAGAAAACGCGAAACGCATCGGATCGTCGCTGAAGTCCATGACCGAACAGATTCGCCACGCGCTGCAGACGAGCGACGCGGGCTACGAATCGTATGAAGCGATATCGCGGGACGTTGACGAGTTTGCGCAGGCGATGGCGGAGATTGCCGCCAGCATGCAGGAGTTGACCTCGGCCGGCGGCGAAGTGCTGCACGCGTCGGAAGAGGTACACCGCGTTACCGGTGAAATCCGCGAGGGCTCGGTGGTGATGAATCAGCGCACCGGGGAAATCCGCGCCGCCGTCACCAGCCTCAGTGATATCTCCTCCCACGTCGTGCAGGGCATGGACGAAATCGACAGCGGCACCCGCGAGATTCTCTCGGCGATGGTTGCGGTCAGCGATGCCACCAACGAGAGCAAGCAACGCATGGAGCAGCTGTCGCGCATGATCGATACCTTCACGGTTTCAGCGGCCGAGATTCCCGCCACCGACCGGGACGCCGAAGCGACCGACCGGGCGGCCGAGGAATCCGGTGTCACCGAACTCGCGACGGCCGCCCCCGTCGAGTAGGCCCCCAACGGGGAGCTTATGCGTTGTAGGTGCCGGCGGAGACGTTCCCGCCGGTGCCGGTCCAGTTGGTGTGAAAGAACTCGCCGCGCGGACGGTCTACCCGTTCGTAGGTGTGCGCGCCAAAGTAGTCCCGCTGCGCCTGGATCATGTTGGCCGGCAGCCGCGCCGTCCGGTACCCGTCGTAGAAGGCGAGTGCGGTCGAGAACGCAGGAACCGGAATTCCCAGCAGCGCCGCCTCGGCCACCACCCGTCGCCAGGACGCCTGGCAGGAGTCAATCAGCTTCCGGAAGAAGTCGGCCAGGAGAAGACTGTCGAGCGCCGCATTCTGATCGAAGGCTCGCTTGATGTCCCCGAGAAAGGTGCTGCGAATGATGCAGCCGCCGCGCCACATGTTGGCGACCTCACCCATGTTGATGTCCCACGAGTTCTCCCGCGCCGCTTCGGCGATCTGCATGAAGCCCTGCGTATAGGAGATGATCTTCGAAGCGAGCAGCGCCTTTCGGATATCCTCGACAAAGGCGTTGCGGTCTCCGCTGAACCGGTGATCGGGGCCCTTCAGCACGGGGGCTGCGTTCTCACGCTCGGTCTTGCGTGCCGAGAGGGCGCGGGCAAAGACCGCCTCCACGATCAGCGTCACCGGCACCCCAAGCTCCAGTGCATCGATTCCCGTCCATTTGCCGGTTCCCTTCTGACCCGCCGCGTCAAGGATCTTCTCGACCAGAGGTGAGCCGTCTTCGTCCTTGAACGCCAGAATGTCCCGCGTAATCTCAATGAGGAAGCTGTCGAGCTCCGTCTTGTTCCACTGGGCAAACGATGAGTGCATCTCTTCGGCCGTCATGCCGAGCCCGTCGCGCATCAGGTGGTACGCTTCGGCGATCAGCTGCATGTCGCCGTACTCGATGCCGTTGTGAACCATCTTGACGTAATGGCCCGCACCGTCCGCGCCCACCCAGTCACAGCACGGTTGTCCGTCCGGGGCTTTGGCGGCAATGGCCTGGAACAGCTCCTTGACCGCGGGCCATGCGTCGGCATTTCCGCCGGGCATGATCGATGGGCCAAGACGGGCGCCCTCTTCCCCGCCGGAGACGCCGGTTCCAATGAAGAGAATACCCTTCTCCGCAAGCTCCCGGGTGCGCCGGTTGCTGTCGGGAAAGTGGGAGTTCCCCCCGTCGATGATGATATCGCCCGCTTCCAGGAAGGGGAGCACCGTATCGATGAAGGTGTCGACCACGCTGCCGGCCTTGACCATCAGCATGACACGCCGAGGCCGCTTCAGCAGTCCGACGAGCTCCTTTACCGACTCGCTTCCCAGCACCCGGTCGTTCCCCGATGCCGGGCCGTCCAGAAACTCGCGGGTTTTTTCGTAGGTGCGATTGTACACCGCCACGGTATAGCCGTGGTCGGCCATGTTCAGTACCAGGTTCTGGCCCATCACGGCCAGCCCGATCAGTCCGATGTCTGCCTTCATCGATATGCTCCCTGCGTGTGGTTCTGCTGAGGCGATGAAAACCCGGTCGGAGATATCAACTCCGTTCCGGGTATTTCAATACCTTTCGTTTTTCAGTATGCTTCGAAACGCAGTGTATCAGAACCACAAAACTCGTCAAGGGGCCGCGCTCGGCGCGATTGCCGCGGTCACCGTCCTGCACGGTCTCATTCACGGGTACAGCATCTTCCTGAGCCCGCTGAACGAGCAGATGCGCCTCTTCTTTGGAGCGGGGACCATCACCGCGATCACCGCGATGAAGGCTACCTACCTGGTGGTCTACGCCACCGGCAACCTCGCCGTCGGGGTCCTGACCAACCGGCTCTCTGCCCGTGCCACACTCGCCGCCGGTATGGTGGTCAACGGATTGGCGGTTGCCGGCTTCGCGCTGATTGGCCCCGATCAGCTGCCGATCATGCACCTGCTGTGGGGCGTGGCGGCTCTGGGCGGAAGCGTCTATCACCCCATCGCCAACGTACTGATCACCCGCCTCTACCCCAACCGAAAGGGAACCGTACTCGGCATTACCGGCATGGGCGCCGCGGTGGGATTTGCGTTCGCCCCGCTGTTGACGGGACTCCTGTCGGGCCGGCTCGGGTTTGGCTGGCAACAGATTGCCCTGCTGTTTGGCGTGTCCGGAGCGGCCATGGGCATTGTGGCGTGGTTCTTCATTCCCGGGCGGGCCGCGATGCGGGAGCATGCTCAAAGAGACACGCCGGAATCTTCGGCGCACGACCGTCCAGCCGCTCTCGCCGGGAGTTCAGACGGTGCCGCCGGAACACCCCGATTGTCAACCGCGGGCGGATGTTCCGCTCCATCCGGCACCTTCCTCATCGGCATGGTCATCGCGATCGCCTGCCTGCGCGAGATCGCGATGTGGAGCGTGCTCGATATCTCCGACTTCTTTCTCACCGCCGTCCTCGCGGACTCCACGCGCACGGGCTGGTTCCTCTTTCTGCTCTACCTCCCGGGCGTCTTTGTGAAACCGCTGGTGGGATCGCTCTCCGACCGGGTGGGCCGCGCGGAACTCTCCGCGGGGGCGCTGCTCCTGTACGGACTGACCTTCGCGGCTGCCGCGATCGCCGGTCCCCGTGGACTCGCGTGGGTCTACCTTCTGATGGGTATCGGTCAGGCGGCCACCATCCCTTCCATCGAGGCGATCGTCGCCGACCGTACGACCGCGCAGAACCGCGGTCTGGTCTTCGGCATCTTTGTCACCGCCGGAATCGGACTCGGTGCGGTGGGGCCGCTTGTCTCAGGAATGGCACTCGACGCATGGGGCGGAACCGTTGACGCATTTCGCCGATGGTACCTGGTGTTGGGCGCCCTTCCATTCGCGGGGGGATTGATGATGGTGAGCCTTCGTTCCCGGCTCTCGCGTTGACAGGCGAAGGTCTTTCGTTTTACGGTCTTTTCTGAAAGGAAACGAAACATGCCCCGGAATCCCCGCCACGATGCAATTCTTGCGATTCTCGGCGTGCGCCGTTCGGTCAGCGTCGGAGAGCTGACCGAACGGCTGTCGGTCTCCGAGGTGACGGTTCGAAAGGACCTCTCCCTGCTGGAGGACGGCGGACACCTGGTGCGCACCCGAGGCGGGGCGGCGATCGCCGAGGACCGCACGGTTCTTCGACCGGTGCAGATACGGCGGCGCGAGTCGATCCCCATCAAGCGCCGGATCGCCGTTCGTGCCGCAGGGCTCGTTCGGGACGGCGAGACGGTGTTTGTGGACTCGGGGACAACCTGCGCTCTGCTCGCCGAGCAGCTGCACGACCGCGATCTGTGCGTGGTCACCAACTCCATCGACGTTGTCACCGTTTTGCGCGACGCCGAGGGGATCCAACTCTACGCCATCGGCGGTTCCTTCCGGCGGGAAGCCGGCAGCTTTATCGGGCCCACCGCCATCGAGAACCTCGCGCGATTCCACTTTGACACGGCGTTCATCGGAACCGCCGGGATTTCCGAGTCGGGAGTGCTTTCGTCGCAAAACGTCAACGAAGCCGAAGTAAAGCGTGCCGCGATGGCGGCGGCCGGCCGGCGGGTGCTGCTCTGCGATGCCTCCAAGTTTGGCGCGAGAGCGTTTTCGACCTTCGCCGGTCCGGACGATATCGAACTGATTGTGATGGATGAGAACCCTGTCGTACACCAGGCGCTGCGAAGCCTTGGCATGGAAACCATCGTCGCCCCGGCGACACAGAAGGAGCAGAAATGAAGAACGGAAACGAAATGTTTGACCTGTCGGACGATCGAGTCATCATCACCGGCGGCGCCGGAGTGATTGCAACCGCGATGGCCGAGGCACTGCTGGACGCCGGTGCCCGCGTCTGCATCTGGGGACGGGGGACCGGACATCCGGTGCAGGAAGCGGTAGATGCCCTTGTTGCATCCACCGGTGCCGACGGCCGGGTGTTCGGCGTGACGGTGGATACCGGTGCCGAAGCGTCGGTATCCGACGCGCTGCAGGAGACCATCACGCTGATGGGTGCGCCCACGGTGCTGATCAACGGTGTCGGCGGCAACCGGGGAAAGTTCCCCTTCCATCAGACCGACGTCGGCCTCTTCGAAGAAATCCTGGTCATGAACGTGATGGCCGGCCTCGTCATCCCCACCAAGGTGTGCACGGCATACTGGATCGAGCAGAAGATGGAGGCGAGCATCATCAACCTCGCGTCGATGGCGTCCTACATTCCGCTCTCCGGTGTTGCCGCATACGGCGCCGCCAAGGCCGCGGTGATGAACCTCACCCTCGGAAACGCGCGCGAATTTGCCCCCTACGGTATTCGCGTGAACGGGATCGCGCCGGGGTTCTTTGTGGGCAATCAGAATCGTGCCCTGCTGATCAAGGACGACGCAACCGGAGAGTTGACCGAACGCGGCCGGATGATCATCGACCACACGCCCGTTGGCCGGTTTGGGGCGGTGGAAGACCTGAAGGGAACAACCGTCTACCTTGCAAGCCGCGGTGCGTCCGGGTTTGTCACCGGGGTGACCATTCCGGTTGACGGTGGGTATCTCACGCACAACGTGTAGCACGCGCTGAGATTTCGTTTTTTCTCCAAGGAGTACGACCCGATGAAACCCTTTCTCGACGAAGACTTTCTGCTGAACGGCAAGGTGGCGCATCGCCTCTACCACGAGCACGCAGCCCACATGCCCATCTTTGACTACCACTGCCACATCCCCCCCGGGCAGATCGCCGACAACCACCAGTTTGCCAACATCACCGAAATCTGGCTCGCCGGTGACCACTACAAGTGGCGCGCGATGCGGACCAACGGCGTGAAAGAAGAACTCATTACCGGCAACGCCCACCCGCGCGACAAGTTTCAGGCGTGGGCGGAGACCGTACCGGCAACCGTCGGTAACCCGCTCTACCACTGGACCCACATGGAGCTGCAGCGACCCTTCGGCATTGAAGGGGTGCTACTCAACGGCGAGACCGCGCAGGCAATCTGGGATCGAACCAACGCCCTGCTCGAGACGCCGAAGTTCACCACCCGGGGGATCCTGGAGCAGATGCAGGTGCGGTTCATCTGCACCACCGATGATCCCGCGGACGACCTGGCCCACCATGCGGCGATGCAGGCGGATACCAGTCTGCGAACAAAGGTGGTGCCGGGCTTCCGACCCGACAAGGCGCTGTCAATAGAAGACCCGCGCGCCTTCATCGAGTACGCCGAGCGGCTCGGGGCTGCGGCAGGCACCACAATCACCGGCCTCGATGACATCAAGAGCGCACTGCGACGCCGCATCGAGCGCTTCCACGAACTGGGATCGCGAGTGAGCGACCACGCGCTGCTGGTGCCCCCGGCGCGCTTTGTGCCCGAGAGCGAGGTAGCGGCCATCATCACCCGCACGCTCGCCGGCCGGACGCCCTCCGCGGATGAGTGCGAGGCGTATCGGACCCACATGCTCGTCTCCCTCGGCCGGATCTACCACGAGCTCGATTGGGCGTTCCAGCTGCACATCGGTGCGCTTCGCAACAACAACAGTCGGATGTTCGCACAGCTTGGCCCCGATACCGGCTTTGACGCCATTGCCGACGGAGCGGTCGCCGCCCCGCTGGCCCGTCTGCTCGATGCCCTTGATACCACCAATCAGCTTCCGCGAACCATCCTGTACGGTCTGAACCCTCGCGACAACGAAGTCATGGCGACCATGATCGGCTGCTTTCAGGACGGATCGGTCGCCGGCAAGATGCAGTTTGGCTCCGGCTGGTGGCACAACGACCAGAAGGACGGCATGCTGCGGCAGATGACGGCCCTCGCCAACATGGGACTCCTGAGCCGTTTCGCGGGAATGCTCACCGACTCGCGCAGCTTCCTCTCCTACCCGCGTCACGACTACTTTCGCCGCCTGCTCTGCGATCTGATCGGCGGCTGGGTCGAAGCGGGCGAGGCACCCAACGACATCGCCCTCCTGGGAACGATGGTCGAGGACATCTGCTGGAACAACGCGGTGCGCTATTTTGGGGTCGACGTAGAGCGATAGCCGTGACCGGGGTACACTGTGAGCGGGTTATCCTGTGACCGGAGGCAGTCTGGTGAAACTCCACGTGGCCGAACACCTGGTCGGACAGCTGAATGCGCTCTCGCGGGTGGCGACGCTCGAAAACGCGCCCGCGTCAAAGCGCATCGCCAAGAACCTCGCCGACGCGCTGCGATATCGAGTCACCCGTCACGACCAGGTGGTTCGCGGTGCCACCGAACTGGCAGCGGTGGACGCCCTGCTCTCCGGCGTTGCGCTGCGGTTTGGCGAACAGTTTGGATGGGAGATACGCGGTCGGGACCTCATTGAGTCGCTCTTTTTGCCTCACGGAGCCATCACTCATCTTGTGGAGAATGCGGTCTTTCACGCCTTCCCCAACCCGGAACCGCCGATGCGCATCTCGGTGGAGGCAGCTCCATACATCGGAGGTGTTCGGATTGTGATCGCGGACACCGGGGTGGGGTTTTCCGTCACACCGCAGCTGGTTGAACCCCGCGCCGACGCCGATTACGGAACGATTGCGTCTACGGCCTGGAGGCTCCTTGTGCACTATCGGATGCCGGTCATGCGGGTGGACAGCAGCACTGGATCCGGCACGCGGGTAGAGCTGAACCTGCCGCACGACGCCGCTCCGGAGGAGACCGCGTGAAGCCTCGACGTGGCGGCCGCAGGCTGCGGCGCCTGCCGCTGAAGGTCATTCAGCTTCTGTTCTTTGGCGCCATCGTGCTTGCCATCAGTGTGCTGACGCTCTACACCCTCGTCAGTACCTACCGCTCGATGGCCGTGTTTGAGACAAGCCTTACGCGCTACTTTGACATTCAGCGGCTGCGTGCGGAACTCGAAACCAACCGCTCCCTGCTCGATCGTTACCTGCGCGAACGAAACAGCGAGGATCTTGCCGCCTACCGACGGTCCGTGGGGGACCTCTACGCCGCGTATCGGCGCGTTCACCGGACCGCGCTCACCGGACAGGCGAGCAGGTTCGAGATCAATGCGATTGAGGCAGGCATCGACGCCTTCCTCATGCACGCTGAGAACGCCATCGAGGCGATGGAACAGGGTGCGGAAGACTTTTTCGTTCCGGTGTTGCGGGCCCATCGAATTGCGTTCTTCATTCAGTCCTACATCGAAAACCTCATGCAGATCCGCCTGGCTGAAGATGCGACCACGTTCACCGTGCTGCAGGCGCAGACGCGCACCATGCGTACCACGTCACTGATTGCGATTGCGGCCATTGGTGCGCTGTTCGCACTGGTCATCGCGGTGTTCTCTCGCACCATTACCTCTCCCATCCGCAGACTCGCACACGCATCGCAGCTGATGGCGGAGGGGCGCCTCGACATCGACGAGATTGAAGCCGGGGCCGTAGATGAAGTCGCGACGCTTGCGGTCTCGTTTAATCGAATGAACCGGAATATCCGTGAGCTGGTGCTGAACCTCAAGGATCAGGCACAGCTGGAGCGCAAACTCCACGATGAAGAGCTGAAGAATGTACAGATGGAACGGTCGCTGCAGGAGGCGCAGCTGTTGGGCCTTCAGTCCCAGATCAATCCGCACTTTCTGTTTAACGCGCTGAACACCATCGCCCGAGTATCGATGTTCGAACGGGGTGAAAAAACGACGCGACTCATTCAGTCGCTCTCGGACCTGTTTCGCTACCATCTTCGGAATCCGGCCACGGTCGTTCGGCTGTCCGAAGAGCTCGACCTCGTGCGACAGTACATCCACATTCAAGAGTATCGATTTGGCAGTCGCCTCACGTTTGAGCTCAATTGCGACCCGTCCGCTTCGGATGCGACCGTACCCTCGTTTGTGATTCAACCCCTGGTCGAGAACTCGATCAAGTACGGGATCGAACCGCTCGAAGAGGGTGGTACCGTGCGGGTCGACGTAAACCGGCGAAACGGTTCGATTCAGATTCGGGTGCAAGACACCGGCGTGGGGATGGAGAAGAACCGTCTTGCGCAGGTCACCAGCGCGGCCAACCAGGACAACCCCGATGAAACCGCCGGAATTGGCCTGGCCAATGTGGTGCATCGACTTCGGTTGTTGTACCATAACCGGGCGCGCTTCTCGATTGAAAGTGCGCCCGGCCGGGGAACGGTGGTAGAGATCGACATCCCTGCAGCGCCCGTGACTCCCCAGCCCCCCGCGCAAGACACCGCAGACAGGGAACCCTGAGGAGGCCGATGTACACGCTGCTCATTGCCGACGACGAGCGCATCGAGCGCGAAGCGCTGCGATTCATCATTACTCGCGCAACCACGTCGATAGACCGAATCATTGAGGCGGTGAACGGGACCGAAGCGATTGCGATCGCGGAACGCGAACAGCCCGACATCGTGTTTCTGGACATCAAGATGCCCGGGACCAACGGAATCGACGCGGCACGCGCGATCAAAGCCCGGTTGCCCGGTGCCCAGATCGTCTTTCTGACGGCGTTCGACTATTTCGACTACGCCCACGAAGCCATCCGGATTGGTGTCAGTGACTTCATCGTAAAGCCGGCTTCCGACGAGCGCGTAATGGAGGTGGTGGCCCGCGCGAGCGCGGAACTGGACGCCAGACGAGCCCGCGAGGAACAGCACCCCCACGACGACCGCCGCCGTCACCAGATGATCGAGCTCCTCGAACGCGAATTGATCAGCGACCTCATTCGTGGCGAACTCGATCGCGAACAGCTTGGTTCGTATCTGAGCGTCTTTGACATTGCCACTCTTGAAGGCTATCCCGCGTGCGTGATGCTTGACTTTGAGTCGTATCCCATGGCCGTGGAATCCGACGACCAGCGAGCCGTGCTCAAGCGGCGAACGCTCGCTGCGCTCCGTACCGCCCTGCGAGCGTCGGGCATCCCGGTATTTGGCAGCGATCACTACCCGACGCTCAAACTGCTGCTGTGCTGCGGCGAGCGCGCCCGCGGCGATCTGCAGGAACGAATAGAGAGTGCAGCCGGCGTGGTGTGGCGAACGCTCTCGATTCGGATACAAGTCGGCGTGGGAACTCACGCAGCGGAGGCATCCCGGTTCGCCGACGGGTTTGCACGGGCCGCCGACGCGTTACACTCCGGCGCCCCGACGGGTGCCGTGTCGTGTTACCAGGCCAACAACGCCACTCCGGTTTCTCCGCTCGCCCCGAACGATGTCTCCGGCGTCGAGAGCCGCGGCGGCGATCTCGCCCGCGAGGCAGTAAGCCGGGTACAGCTGCACATTCAAACCCACTTCGACGAAGAGCTGTCGCTGGAGCAGGCCGCCGGCATGGTGCGCCTGTCGCCGTTCTATTTCAGCAAGGTATTCAAACAGCACGCGGGTACCAACTTCGTTGACTATGTAAACCGGATCCGGATCGACCGGGCTGCCGAGCTCTTGCGTGAAGGCCGGTTCAGTATCAAGGAAATTTCGGCTCGGGTGGGATACACCGACGCAAACTACTTCGCCCGCATGTTTAAGCGAAGAATGGGGGAAACTCCGTCGAGCTACCGGCATCGCATCCGGCGATAAGACCGCACCCGCACAATCTTGTCTGGTGATCACAAAAATGTGCTATGCCCTTACGCACGCGGTTGCGGATCCCATCCAGCGAGACAAAAAACTGCATCAAAACGCAAAATCGTTTTGTATGCAGATGCTCAAACCGGGGATAGCATGTAAGACAGAAATGCCAAGGAGGCTGGAAATGAAACGAGTAATTCTGTTCTCGGTTGCGCTGCTGCTTGTTGTGAGCATGGCGTGGAGCGCTGGTCGCACGGAAGGTCCTGCAGCCGCTCCTCAACAGGTGGTGCTCCGTCTTGCCGAGACCCACGGTCCTGACTACCCCACCACGCTCGGAAACAAAGAGTTTGCCCGACTGGTAGAGGAGCGCACCAACGGCCGTATCCGGATTGAGGTCTACCCCTCAGCTCAGCTCGGTGAAGAGCGCGCGGTGATCGAGCAGGTTCAGTTTGGTGCCATCGACATGACGCGGGTCAGCATCTCTCCGCTGGCAGCTTTCGCGCCCCAGCTTGATGCGCTGCAGATGCCCTTTCTCTATCGCGACAAGGCCCATATGTGGCAGGTCCTGCGTGGCGAAATCGGCTCCGAGATCATGGAGACCCTGGAAGGGTCCGGCTTCGTCGGACTTGCGTGGTACGACTCCGGCTCGCGCAGCTTCTACACCCGTCGACCCGTACGCACCATCGCCGACCTGCGCGGCATGCGGATCCGCGTGCAGGAAAGCGAACTGATGGTCGGCCTGGTGCAATCGCTCGGTGCCGTCGCCACCCCGATGCCCTTTGGCGAGGTGTACAGTGCCCTGCAAACCGGCGTCATCGACGGCGCGGAGAACAACTGGCCGAGTTACTTCGCGACCAGCCACTTTGAGGTTGCCCCCTACTTCACCCTCAACCATCACACCCGGGTACCGGAGATCATCGTTGCCAGCAAGATCGTGATGGATCGCCTCTCGCCCGCCGACCAGGAGATCATCCGCCAGGCGGCCTGGGACTCGATGGACTTCCAGATCGCGCAATGGGAAGCTTTCGAGCAGGAAGCAGAAGCCGCTGTTCGCGCGAACGGAAACACCATCATCGAGATCGCCGACAACACCCCGTGGCAGCAGGCCATGCAGCCGCTCTACGCCCGCCTCTCTCCGGCCAACCAGCGTGTGGTTGAACGGATCCGTGCGGTTCGATAAGACGTGAATCTGCCATAGCTGTACTTGTACTACAACGGTACTGTACAATGATCGAGCGTGCCCCCGATACGGGGCGCGCTCGACGCTTCAGCCCCACAATCCGGAGGCAGCACATGCAGCGTATCGTTCGCCTGTTCAACGCCATTCATATCGCCACGGTCTACCTTGCGAAGGCGCTCCTGGTAGCGATGACGTTGATCATTGCGGTTCACGTCTTCATGCGATACGTCCTGCGATCGGGCATTCATCAATCCGAGGAACTCGCCCTGCTCTTTGCCGTCTGGTTCATCTTCATTGCCATGAGCATTGGCGTGAAGCAGAACCTGCACATCAGCATCAACATCCTTCCCCCCAATACCAATCCGCGAGTCAATCACATCTTGAGTAAGCTCAAAGATCTGATTGTCATCGCGATTTCCGTGGTGATGTTCATCTACGGGATTCGTCTGGTTGGGTTCACCATGCGGTCGATCATGCCGGCCACACGGTTACCTTCGGGGATCCTCTACATGGTGCTTCCGGTGGCGGCGGTGCTCATGTGTTACGACAGCCTCATGGACCTGCTTGGGGTCGAAACTCATGACGCCGAGGTCGACCGAGCCCTCGGCGGCTCCGAGGTGATCGATGAGTAGCACCGCAATTGCCACGACGATCCTGATGGGAGGATTCTTCGTTCTGCTGGTGGTAAAGATTCCCATCACCTTTGCCCTTACCGCCGCATCAATTGCCACGGCCATGTACCTCGATATCCCCCTGATGGCGATCGTACAGCGCATGGTGCAGGGCGTGCGATCGTTCTCCCTCCTGGCGATTCCCTTTTTCATCCTTGCCGGCGAACTCATGAGCAAGGGCGGCATCTCCCGACGGTTAATTGATTTTTCCAACCTGCTGATCGGCCGGATGCGCGGGGGCCTCGCCCAGGTCAACGTACTCGCGAGCATGTTCTTTGGCGGCATTTCCGGCTCGGCGGTCGCCGATGTTTCGTCAATCGGAACCATCATGATCCCGATGATGAAGAAAAAAGGTTATGACGCCGACTACTCGGTTGCCGTCACCGTGACCAGTGCCTGTCAGGGCGTCATTATCCCGCCGAGCCACAACATGATCATCTACTCACTGGCGGCCGGCGGCGTCTCGATTGGCAGGCTGTTTCTGGGAGGCTTCGTTCCCGGCGTCACCTTGGGTATCGCACTGATGGTGATCAGCTACATCATCGCCGTGCGGCGGGGCTACCCCAAAGAGGCCAAGTACACCCTCGCCGAAGCACTCACCATCACCAAGGAAGCCGCCCTCGGCCTGCTCACACCCGTTATCATCATTGGCGGCGTAGTCTCCGGTGTCTTCACCGCAACCGAGTCCGCAGCAATTGCCTGCGTCTACGCCTTCGTGGTTACCTTCGCGGTCTACCGCGAAATCCCGCTCCGCGATTTCCGAAAGATCCTCTACTCCTGCCTCCGAACGCTTGCCATGGTAATGAGCCTCATTGCCGCCGCGAGCGCCTTCGGTTGGCTGATGGCATTCCTCCGCATCCCGGCCATGGCAACCCAGGCCCTGCTTACCATCTCGCAGAACCGTATCGTTCTGCTGCTGCTGATCAACGCGATGCTCCTGGTGCTCGGGTCCATCATGGACATGGCGCCGCTCATTCTGATCACAACCCCTATCCTCTTTCCGGTGGTGGTAACCGAACTCGGCATGCACCCGGTGCAGTTTGGGGTTATCATGATGCTGAACCTGGGTATTGGCCTCTGCACCCCGCCGGTAGGTTCGGCTCTCTTCGTTGGCACCGCAGTAGGACGGACCTCCATCGAGCGTGCTACCAAAGCGATGCTCCCGTTTTATGCGACGATGGTGGTGGTGCTGTTGTTGATTACTTTTATTCCCGATCTGGTGATGTACATCCCAAACCGGTTCATGCCGTAGAAAGTGGCGCGAAAAATGTGCTTTCTTCTCCGAACCGTGAAGCAGGAGGAACAAACGGTGATTCTATAGGGGTATGAGTGGTTCGCTTGTACCCAATATCACCGCCCCCGA
>SLTF01000423.1 GCA_007130025.1 Spirochaetales bacterium
GGGTGAGTGGCGGCTGACGCTGGTGGGCTCGCCGGAACTCGAACCGCGGACCACGGCCGCGCTGGCAGCCCAGGCCAACCAACTCGGCATCGCCGACCGGATCGATCGGGTGGGGACCGTGGGGTCCGACCGGCTTACCGAGCTCTACCGTGGCGCCGATCTCTTCGTCTTTCCCTCGCGCTACGAGGGTTACGGTATGGTACTGACCGAGGCGGCAGCGCACGGGCTGCCCATCGTCACTACCAACGGAGGCGCGATCCCCGACACGGTGCGCCGACTCACAGCCGACGTGGTGCCGGTTGACGACGCCCCCGCGTTATGCGCCCGCGTGCAGCGCTACCTCGACGATCCGGACTACCGGACCCGGCGTCGTGCAGAGGCGAATGCCCTGGCCTCGCGACTCACCCGCTGGGATCAGGCGGTGGCGCGATTTCGGGACGCGATCCGGGAAGGAACAGCTTCGTGAAACAAACAGAAACCGAACAGACCGATACACCCACGGATGCCCCCGCAGAGCTCGACCAAACGGCGACCGGGTTTGACCCACACTGGCTCACCCTGCGTGAGGCGGTCGATCACGCGGTGCGTCCTTCGCACCTGTTGCCGCGGTTTGCGGCGGGCACTGAAGCAGTGCGAGTCGTGGATCTCGCGTGTGGCACCGGATCCAATCTGCGCTACCTCTCTCCCCTGCTCCCCGCGCCGCAACGATGGCTCCTGCTGGACTACGACGCGGGACTCCTCGCCGAAGCGGGGCGGCGCTGCGCGGCGTGGATCGCCGCGCAGGGCTGGGCCGACACCGTATCAGTGGATACCCGGCGGTGCGACCTGTCCACGGGTCTCCCCCCCGAGGTGATAGACTCATCGACGCTCGACTCATCGACGATGGTCACCGCCTCCGCGCTTGCGGATCTGGTGTCACGGGATTGGCTGGAACGCTTGGTCGACCAGTTGACCACTGCTGATCACGTAACGGCGGTGCTGCTGGCAACCGTCTACAACGGAGCGGTTTCCTTTGATCCGACTGACCCGGACGATGAGGCGGTGATCACGGCGTTCCACCGGAATATGCGCCGCGACAAGGGGTTTGGACCCGCGCTGGGCGCGGAAGCCGCACGGGCCGTGAGCGACGCCTTCGCGCATTCCTGGGCGGTAACGAAAGAGGACTCCACGTGGATTCTGGATGGGGAGTGTCGTCAACGTATGGGCGCGGCGGACTTCCACCATCTGCTGAGGTTCCAGCTGGGCTTCTTCGTTGACGCCGCAACAGCCGAAGGATTTGACGCATCCGCCTGGGGAGCGCGCCGCGATCTCCAGCGATCCCGGGACCAACTGACCATTCGCGTCGGGCACACCGACGTACTCGCCGTGCGACCCACCAAGGACTGCCCGGCCGGTGCTCGCCGTGCCGACACTCCTTCAGGGATAACCACTGCATGAAGGACACCCACTGCATGATTGAACCAACGAAGAGCCTGCCGCGACGACTCCTGTTCATCGGTGCCGGACTGATACTGACCGGAAGCGGCCTTCTGGCCGCGCCTCCGCTCTTTGCGGCCGGCGCGCGGTCCGAATCACCAGACAGCGCCGCTGGATCTTCGTCTTCCGCGAGCGAGCCGTTGACGGTCGAGCAAGCGGTTGCGGGTTACGCCGCGGGCGACATTGAGGCGGCCATCGCCGGGCTGGAGGCGCAGCTGAACCGCACCCCCGAGGATCTCGCGGCGCGACACAACCTCGCGCTGCTGCTTCGCGAAGCCGGACGAATCGGCGACGCGATTTCCGTGCTTGGTTCCGAGCGAGCCCTGGCCCGCGAGCTCGCCATCACCCTGGTGCTGTCCGGCCGGCCGGACGACGCGATCGAAGTATTCGAGGCCCTTGATCTGGATGAAGCAGCGCTCGGCGGCGTGCAGTCCTCGCGCACCGTCACGGCGTTCTGGCACGCGGTTGCCCTCTTTGACCGGGGCGCGTGGGAAGAATCCGACGCGGCGTTTGTCCACGCAATGACGCTTCGCGAGCACCTTCCCCTCGCCTACCAGTTCCGCGGCCGAATCGCGCTGGAGCAGGATGACCCGGCCCGAGCGGTTCCCCTGCTCGAGCGGGCGCTCCGGCAGGACGCCAATTTGACCGCGTCGCTGGTGCCCCTTGCGCAGGCTCATCGTGAACTCGGACGCCCCGAACAGGCGTATGCCCTCCTCTCCCGCGCGGTGATCGCCCGGCCGTGGGATCGTGGCGCAGCGGAGATGCGCGCCGCGCTGGAAGCTGATCACCCGGAACTGGTAACCGATCGCGAGGCCGAGGTGGCGCGTCGCATCGTGACGGCATCGCCGGCGCGGGTTGTTCCCGTACCCGCCGAGATCGCCGCGCAGGCACCCCTGGTCCGGGTCGGACTGGCGGAAAACGTAGTTACGCTCTCGCTCAAGAGCGGCGGCGACTTCTCGGTGGTGGATCAGGACGGCGTGGTGGTGGCAACGGGAGCACGCGACACGGTGCTTACGGTGTCCGCCGAGCCGGGGCGGCTTGCGCTCTCCGGTGGCGAGGTTTCCTACGAGGGTACCGGCCCGCTGGAGATCCGCTACGAAGACGCCGGTGCGACCACCATGCTGTTTGACCTGGAGTACGGACACGGACAGTTCAGCGCAGGGCGCGAAGACCGCAGTTACCGCGGAGTGATCCGCCTGCTGAGCCGGCCCGACCGGGGAGCCACGGTGGTGAACGTGCTTGATGTCGAGTCCTATCTGCTGTCGGTGGTGCCGTCCGAAATGCCGGCGCTCTGGCCGGAGGCGGCCCTCGCGGCGCAGGCCGTTGCCGCCCGGTCCTACACCCTGGCGCCGCGGCCGCGGTTTCACCCGCGCGGGTTCGATCTGCTCGCGTCGGTTACCTCGGCGTTTTATCGGGGCGTGGGTGGCGAGCATCCGCGCACCACGGCCGCGGTACTGCAGACCGCGGGCATGGTGCTGATGGACGGCGAGAAGGCCCTCGACGCCGTCTACTCGGCAAACAGCGCCGGATACACCGAGGATGCCGCGAGTGTCTGGGGCTACGCATCTGCACTGGTCGGCGTTTCCGACCCGCTCCTTCCGTCGCGCGAGTCGCTGCCTCCGCCCGCCGATCTGGAGGCGTGGCTGGCAGACCGCCCGGAGAGCCACAGCAACCACGAGCGGTTTTCGTCTCTCGCGGCCTACCGCTGGTCGCTCTGGGTCAGCGTGGAAGAGCTCGCGCAGCGGTTGTCGCAGCCACCCATTGGGACGATCACCGCGCTGGTCACCCGAGGACGCGGCGCGAGCGGCCGGGTCGAAGCGGTGGAGGTAGTGGGCACCGAAGGTTCGGTACGGGTGGAGCGCGATCTGATTCGCTCGCGCCTCGGGGGCCTGCGGAGTAACCTGTTCTCCGTCTCACCGCGCCTGGGCGCCGACGGGCTCCCCACCCACTTCGTCTTTTCAGGAGCAGGATGGGGCCACGGCGTCGGGATGTGCCAGTCGGGAGCCGCGGGCATGGCCGCCGCGGGGTTCACCGCCGAGGAGATCCTTTCCCACTTCTACCCGCTGGCGCCGATGGAGCGCTGGTACTGAGAGCGGCCGCCGCGTGCCGACACCGGTTGTGTGCACTACGTCCGCAACGCGATCACCTCGTTCCTGGCCACGGATTCGTACGCTGCAAGCGAAATACGAAGCGCCTCGGTAGCGTCACTGAGTGACACCAGTGGCGGTTGCCCATCGTTCACCGCAGCGGCAAATTGTTTGGTACAGTCACGGATGTTGTTCGGTTCGGTCGCCTCTTCGCCAAATCGCTCGATGGTTGCGTCGCGAGGTGCCCCGCCCACTGGGCCCACCGTTACAACTCCCAGATAGTCGCTTGCCCCACCGTCCAACGAGCTGAATCGTTCTTCTTTGAGACCGGCCCACGCAACGCGGTCGGTACCGTGCACGGTGATTGTGAGATCGAAATCAAACCCGGTGAGAAAATGCGAGATTTGCCACGCTCCGCTGGGGTGAAACCTTCCCTGCAGAAACGCGAGATCCTCGTAGTCGAAATCCGGGTGCACCCCGTCGGCGCTGCAGCAATGAACGTCGGCGGGTTCACGGTTGGTGACAAATCGCAACAGATCCAGCCAGTGAGACGTCTCCTCAACGATGAGTCCGCCGGAGGTTTCCTTTTGCTGGATCCAGTGTTGCCACTTGTCCCGACGAAACGGCGTTCGGAAATGGTAGAGCGAGAACGCCTCCACTCGACCGAGTTGTCCGGTAACCACCAGTTCCCGTAAACGGCACACCACAGGGTTCAAGCGAAACTCATATCCCACGCCAACGGTCAGGTCAGACCGGCGCGCCTGTTCGATCACCCGTTGGGCATCGGGAAGGGTCAGGGCGACCGGTTTCTCCAGCAGAAGGTGCTTCCCACTCCTGAGCACCTCGATCGCAAGATTAGCATGGGTGTGATCCGGGGTGCAGAGACTGACGATATCGATGTCCGGATCGTGAAGGATTTCCTCAATCTGAGTGTGCGTTGATACCCCCAGATCGGCCCAGGAACACCTCAACGTCTCGGGTCGAAACAGCCGTTTCAACACAAGCATACTTCCCGAATCGAAGGTACCACCCACGTGTGACAACCTTTCCGGAAGCAGGTCGCAGACGGCCACGAGACGCGCATCGTTCGACTCGAGATAACCCGCACAATGTGCCATCCCTATTCCTAATCCTACTACGGCCGCCTGTTTCACGACATTCCTCCGTCTATTCTGACACCCGACGAGGGGTGTGACCGAATAATCTGTTTCCGTTCTCCCAGCATACTGCCCGCAATACCCTCGGCGGCAGCCGCAGGCCTTGCACAGTCGGTACCCGCCCCTTCTCAAGCGCGAACGGGTTCACGAAGGTCTCGTCGGTTTCGAGAAATTTTCGCAGCTCCATCGCCCGTAGACAGTTCTCATCGAGATCTGCCGGCGCGAGATAGTCGACTGAACTGGGGAACCAGAACCCATCGCTGCCGAAAAGAATGCGGTCTTGATACGACGAAAAGAAATCCCGAGCTCGCTCGGGCGACTGCGACAATGCGGGGTACAGGTACCGTCCCGGTGCCAGATCAACACAGACATCCGGGTAGGTATCGAGAACCCGAGCGAGCCGGTTCAGATCCCCCGCAAGGAACAGCA
>SLTF01000324.1 GCA_007130025.1 Spirochaetales bacterium
CCGATCACTCCAAGGCCGATCACCGCAACCCGGTCTCCCACGGCGATACGGGCGTCCCAGGTAGCGTTGATCGCGGTCTCGACCTGGGCGGCGAGCACGGCGCGTTCGGTTGGCACCGCATCGGGGATGGGCGTGCACGCCTCCGCGGGCACCACGTAGCGGTCCTGATGGGGGAAGAGGCAGAACACCCGGTGCCCAAGTAGCGGCTCCGGACCGTGCTCGACGACCCCAACGTTGCAGTAGCCGTACTTGACGGGGAAGGGAAAGTCGCCCTCCATAAAGGGAGCGCGCATCAGGGCGTGTTGGCTTGCGGGTACGCGGTTGTGAAAAACCAGGGACTCGGTGCCGCGGCTGATGCCGGTGCGAAGGGTGCGAACGAGAACCTCACCGGCCGCCGGTTGGGGCAGCCGGGAGGATCGAATCTCACCGGCCTCACGGCCGGTGATCCAGAAGGCGTTTGCCTCAGCCATTCTTCCCCGGTCTGGTGATCGGGATCTTTCGGCTCGACTCGGGCTTTGCCCCTTCCCGCGGCGGAATGGTGACGCGGAGGATTCCGTTGGTGAAGAGAGCGCTCACCTTGTCGCGGTCAAACTTGTCCTCGGGTACGTAGTACTTCTGGTCGCGAAAGCTCTTCAGTTTCAGTCGGCGCTTGAAGTAGTGAGCGTTCTCCGGTGGGACTTCGCTGTCTGGTGCGGTGGCCGACAGTGAAAGGTACTCCCCCTGGACCTCCAGCTCGATGTCGCTCTCCCGGAAGCCGGCGAGGGCAAACTCCATCACCAGCGTCTTGTCGTCGGTCATGTAGATGTTGGCCGGCGGATAGGAGTGGAAGGGGTAGAAGTCCTTCTGGGCGTCCCAGTTGAACCCCTTGCCTCGGGGGGGATACCCCACGTGTTCGCCAAAGGCGCTCTTGAACTCTTCGGCGGCCGAGAAGATCTCGTCCATGATGCTGCTGATGTCCGTGAAATCGCGGTTTTTCATACTCCATTCTCCTGGCGTATGTCCCGGCGCAAGCTGCTGCCGGGTTAGTTCGGCCCCTCATACGAGGCGACCGTTCACCCTCCCTTCGGAGCGATGAAGTGGGCCCGTTCGGCGCCCACCCTCAGTATACCGCGGGCCGGTGCGTTTCGCAAAGCGGCGCTTTCTGGTACCATGCGCGGTACCGTCGGTTCAGTCCGAGGGGAGAAGGAGTGTGTGTGCGAATTTTATTCCTGGGAGAGATCGTTGGTCGAGCCGGTGTCTACTGCGTTAAGACGCTCTTGCCGCAGCTGCGAAGCGAGCTCAACGTCGACTTTGTGGTGGGAAACGGCGACGGAACCACCGGTGGATTCGGAATCGGAAAGAACCACTCCATCTATCTGCGGAAGCTCGGCGTCGACGTCATCACCGGGGGTGACCAGATCTACTACAAAAAGGATATGGTCGAGCATATCAACACCGCTCCCTACATCCTTCGTCCGGCAAACTTCCCTCCCGGAAACCCGGGCCGTGGATGGCGCTATTTTTCGGTGGGCGAAAAGCGAATCGGCGTAGTGAGCCTTCTCGGTCAGGCCGGATTCGAGCGTGTCCATCTCAGCAATCCCTTCACCTTTCTTCCTGAGATCGTGGATCGCCTGAAGCGGGAAACCGATACCGTTGTGGTTGATTTTCACGCCGTGACCACTGCCGAAAAGTACAGCATGTTCCACCTGTGCGACGGTATGGTTGCCGCGATGATCGGAACCGGCCAGCGCGTCATCACCTCGGATGCGCGCGTCATGCCACATGGCACCGCGGTAATCTGCGACACGGGGCGAACCGGCAGCATGAACAGCGTCGCGGGTCTTGATCCCGAGATCGAGATCCGACAGTTTCTGACGCAGATCCCTGAGCGGTCGCAGGAGGCGTGGGCGGGGCTCGCCCTGCAGGGCGCCCTGGTCGAAGTGGGCGATGACGGCCGCGCGGTTTCCATAGAGACGGTGAACCACCCGTGTCCCGATCCGCCGGTCGCTCAGTCGGGCGAGTCGAAGGACTCCGACACCGAGTAACCGAACACCTGTGCAAACGCGTCGATCACGGCATCTTCGGCTTCGATCATTGGGACCGGGGCGCCACGGAGCGCCTGCAGCGAGGTTTGCCCGCGGTCGGTGATGCCGCAGGGAATGATCCATCCAAAGTGCGACAGGTTGGTGTTCACGTTGAAGGCAAAGCCGTGCATGGTGATGCCGCGGGACACGGCGATACCAACCGCGGTAATCTTCTCAGACCCAACCCAGACGCCGCGGTGTTCGGGATCGCGCCCGGCCGTGACGTTGTAGCGTTCCGCGAGCACTCGGATGAACACCTCTTCCAGATTCTCAATAAACCGTTTGAGCTTGCGCTGATGATCGTAGAGGTTGGCAATCAGGTAGCCAACCAGCTGGCCCGGACCGTGATAGGTGGTCTCTCCGCCACGGGTAATGCGGTGCACCGTGGCGCCCGCGTGGACCAGTTCTTCGCGGGGAACCAGGATATCGGCTTCGACGGCGCTTCTTCCCATGGTGATCACCGGCGGGTGCTCAAGCAGCAGCAGGGTGTCGGAGATGGCCTCGGCGCGCCGCTCCTCCACCAGGGCGAGCTGGAGGTCGAGGCCCTCCTGGTAGCCGATACGCCCGAGCCGTCGTACGGTCAACGTCACGGTCAGCTCCGCTTGTCGTCGGCGAGCCGACAGATGGTTTCAGCCATGAGGTGCAGGGGAACCTGATGCTGGACGTGCCCCAGTTCGAAGGCGACCTTCGGCATGCCGTAGACTACGCACGACGCGGCGTCCTGTCCAACCGTGATTCCACCGGCACGATGGATGGTTCCGAGCTCGGCGGCACCGTCGCGCCCCATCCCGGTCATGATCACCGCCAGTGCGCGGTTTCCGTAATGCTGGGCCACCGACGCAAAGAGCACGTCGGCCGAGGGGCGGTGGCCGTTGCGCGGCGCTTCGTCGTGGAGGTGGATCACCCCATCGCTTGCGCGACGCTCGACCACCAGATGGCGATTGCCCGGCGCGATGAGGATTCGTCCCGGCTGCAGCGCGTCTCCCTCTTCGGCCTCTTTTACCGCGAGCGGGCAGATGCGGTCGAGGCTCTTGGCGAACTCGAGGGTGAATCCGGCGGGCATGTGCTGCACGACCACGATGGGTACGGCGAGGGAATCGTCGATGGCGGCAAAGACCTTGCGCAGGGCGTTGGGGCCACCGGTGGAAATGCCGATCGCGATGATCTCGGTTGTGCCGGACGGTGCGACCGGCTTCGCCGGAGCGCCCTGGCTTGCTGGAGCTGGTGGAGCCGTTGGTGTCGCCTGCGCTGCAGGCGGCTTCGGCGGAGGCGCTTCGCTGGAGCGAGTGGCCGGCTCGGCGCCGCCGCCCGTTCGTCCTTTGCGGCGGCGGTACTCAGTGCCGTAGCCGCGCACCATCTCCGTCAGCTGTCCCGCCACGGTGTGGATGTCCTCGGATACCGGTCCGGACGGTTTCAGCAGGAAGTCGGAAGCTCCCAGCGAAAGCGCATCCATCGTCACGCGGGCGCCTTTCTGCGCAATCGACGAGAGCACCACCACAGGAATATCAATTCCCCGTTTGCGCCGTTCCTCGAGGAACTCGAGGCCGTTCATCTGCGGCATCTCGATATCGAGAATGATTACGTCGGGATGCAGCCGCTCGAGTTTCTGCAGGGCGAAGGTGCCGTTCATCGCCTTGCCCGCAACCACCATACCGGGCGTGCCGTCGATAATCCGGGAGATGAGATTTCGCATCAGGGCCGAGTCGTCGACCACGAGAACGGAGATGATGTCCTGGCTCACTTCGGTGTTCCTGCCTGATTTTTTCGGTAGATGCAAGCCCAGTCGGTTTTGAGAAACTCAAACCGGGTGTTCATCCCGAAGAGTGACTCGGAGTGTCCGATGAAGAGAAACGAGTGCGGAGCCATCGAATCCCAGAATCGTTCCACGCTCGCCTTCTGCGCCGCCTCGTCGAAGTAGATCAGTACGTTTCGACAAAACACCACATCGAGGTTTCGCAGTCCGCTGTCGTTCTTCAGGTTGTGGTAATCGAACCGCACCAGTTTGCGAATCTCATCGTTGACCTGGTAGCCGTTGCCGGTGCGGGTGAAGTACTTCTTGAGGTAGTGATCGCTGACGCCGGCAATCCGGTTGTCGCCGTAGAACGCCTCCTTGCCGACCATCAGCGACTTGAGGCTGATATCGGATGCGACTACTTCGACTTCCAGCCCGGACGGAAGCAGTTCGCGCGCCAGCATGGCAATGGTGTAGGGCTCCTCGCCGGTGGAGCAGCCGGCGCTCCAGATCCGGATGCGCGAGTCGCCGTTCGCCCGCTTGGTCTTGATGAGATCCGGGACGACATAGTACTCAAACGTCTCCATGTGCGCGGTGTTGCGGAAGAACCGGGTCAGGTTGGTTGTCACCGAATCGAGCAGGATCTTCAGTTCTTCGGCATTCGCGGTGATGGATCGATAGTAGGTCATCACATCGGGAAGGCCGGAGACGCGGAGACGCTCCTTGAGCCTGCTCTCGAGGATGGTCCTGTTCGAGCTCGAGAAGTGGATTCCACTCTCGTTGTAGATCAGATCGCGAAACTGTTCAAAGCTGTCATCACTCAGGAAATCTGACATACCCCGCCACGTACACGTTTAGATATAGTTTATGTTTTTTAATCGAACGCTGTCAATCGTGAAATTCGCAAACGCGAGTGCTATGCTTTGGAGTGGAATGAAGGACGAATACTACCGTTTCGTGGTGCGTGGCGTTTCGCTCGAGCGGGCAACGGGGCGCTGCCGGTTACTGCTTGATTCACACGAGGTCGAGGATACCCTCTCGATCGATGTTGCCCCCCATAAGGCCGGCGAGATCATCCTGCGCGCGCACGGAATGGAATCAGAACCCGACGATATGCTCGATCGGTTCTTTCGCGCACACAGCTTTCGCCCAATGTACGTTCTGATTGGGGGGCCTGACGCGGATCACCAACGCGCCCAGCTTCACTATCGGGAGCGGGCCCGGCGGTACCAGCTCGATCTACCCGTCGAGCAGGCGGTGCCCTTTGCGGCACGCATGGGTGTGCCGGTTTTCGTCCACAGCCGAGCGGTCGCACCGTGGGTCCTTCACCCCGCGGTGTCCGTTGCTCGTCACGAAGTTCTTCCGGTACCCGCCTCCGCGTGAATCATTAAAATCTGCCCCAAAGCTTGGTGAAAGATCGGGGAGACGAAAGCAGGCAGAACAAACGGTGATTTATAGAGGGTATGAGATCAATTACCCACGGGGCACCGGTGCAGCAGGATCCGCCACACACCTTTGAACCGCCGTTCTGCCTCAATCCGAAGTGCCACTTCCACAGCGAACACACCGTGGCTCAGGCCGCCTCCCCCTGGTTCTACCGCCACGGCACGTACGACACCGAGTCCTTCGGGGAGGTGCCGCGCTTTCGCTGCAGACACTGTGGTCGCGGCTGCAGCAGACAGAGCTTCCGTCTCGACTACTACGCGAAACGCGTCCTGGACTACCGCGAGCTCTTGCGACAGCTCGTCAGCTGCGGCAGTACCCGTGATATGTCCCGTGCGTTCTGCGCTACCACCTCCACGGTGGCCAACCGCATCGAACGCCTCGCACGAGGGGCGGCGGCACTTCATGCGGGGGTGTTGCAGCGGGTCGGAGTTGCCGAGGCGATGGTGATCGACGGGTTTCAGAACTTCGCGGTCAGCAAATACTTCCCCAACAACATCAATGTGCTGATCGGACAGCACAGCGGGCTGCTGTACGACTGCGACTACCGCACGATCCGCCGAAGCGGGCGTATGAGTGAGCGGCAGAAGCAGCGTCGCGGGCAGCTCGAAGAGCACTTCCTCGCCCCCTCGAAAGCGCTCGTGGAGGGGTTTCGCACCCTGGTGGACAGCGCGTTACGGGTTCGTAGCCACGTTCACCGTGGTCCCGACGAGGGGTCCGCCGCGGAACCCGCCCGCAGCAGTGCCGTTGAGCAGAGCTCAGAGGCAATCAGCACGCTTCGACTGCTCAGCGACGAGAAGAGTGAGTACAAGTGGGCGCTCGCCGGTGACCCCCACTACCGGCAACTGGCCGAAGCGCACATCATCACCCACGAGTGCACACTGAGTACCGAGGCGCGCACCGCAGAGAATCCGCTGTTTGTGGTGAACTACTTCGACCGGCAACTGAGAAAGGATCTCAAGGAGTGTGTGCGGCACACGGTGTGCTTCGGGCGTAACGTCAGTAACGTGATGCAGCGAATGCTGCTGTACCGACTGTACCACAACCACTACAAGGCGTACCGCCACCGCCGGAAGACCGAGCGGCATGAGAGTCGGGCAGGAATCGACGAGGGGTGGATCGAACGGCAGCTCGCTCGGCTATACGAGTCGCGTCCCTTTCTCTCGCGAACGCCACCGATTGAGACCGATCGACTTGTGTGGCTGAGGCAGATAGTCACGCCGCTGGGCAAGGAACACGAGTATCTGCCGAAGTTCGCCCTGGCGTGATCGCAGCAGGCAGGCGGGTGATTACGGGATGCGCCGTCGTTTCACCAAGCTTTGGGGCAGTTACGAATCATTGACACGGCATACCGTGAATCGGGATAATTAAACCCCATGAGAAAGTACATATTTGTATCCGGCGGCGTCTGCTCCAGCTTGGGAAAGGGCATCGCGGCGGCGTCGTTGGGGAGCCTCATGGAGTGTCGCGGGCTCAACGTCCGCATGGTGAAAATCGACCCGTATATCAACGTCGACGCCGGCACGATGAGCCCCTATCAGCATGGCGAGGTCTACGTCACCGACGATGGCGCGGAGACCGACCTCGATCTCGGGAATTACGCGCGCTACACCCAGTCGCCGCTCAGTCGCGCCAACTCCATCACCACCGGCCAGATCTACCAGGAGGTGATCCAGCGCGAACGCGAGGGACGCTACCTCGGACGCACCGTTCAGGTCATCCCCCACATCACCGACCGCATCAAACAGCGAATCTCGATGATCGGGGAGCAGCCCGACGCGGATGTGACCATCGTCGAGGTGGGCGGAACCGTCGGCGACATCGAGTCGGTCCCGTTTCTGGAAGCGGGTCGCCAGATGGTTCACGAGCTCGGTCACGAAAACGTCATCTTCGTTCACCTGACCCTCGTTCCTGAAACCGCCGGCGGCGAGCTCAAGACCAAGCCGACCCAGCACTCCGTCAAGGAGATGCGCGAGATTGGTGTGCAGCCCGACGTGCTGCTCTGTCGCGCGTCGGTCCCGCTCGATGAAGATCTCCGTCGCAAGATCGCCCTCTTCACCAACGTGGAGGTTGATGCGGTCATCTCCGCCAGCGACGTCGAGACCACCATTTACGAGATTCCGCTCATCTTTCACCGGCAGAAGCTCGACGAGATCGTGCTGAAGAAGCTGCACCTCGAGGCGGGGCCGGTTGATCTCAGTGAGTGGGAACACGTGGTGCGGGTCATGCGCGATGCCGATCGTACCGTTACCATCGCCGTGGTCGGGAAGTACATCGATCTGAACGACTCCTACAAGTCGGTTGACGAGGCGCTGTTTCATGGCGGGATCGCCAACAACGTGCGGGTGAAGCTGCACAAGGTCGACTCGGAAAAGCTTGAGAAGCTGGAGGCTCTTGACGAGGTATTCGCCGGGGTGGACGCCATTCTCGTACCCGGCGGGTTCGGCAGCCGCGGCATCAACGGAATGGTGAAGGTTGCCAACTACGCGCGCACCAGGAGGATCCCCTACCTGGGAATCTGCCTCGGAATGCAGGTCATGGTGATCGAATACGCTCGGTCGGTTCTCGGCTTTGCGGACGCCGACAGCACCGAGTTTGCGCCGGAAACCGAACACCCCGTGGTGAGCCTGCTTGAAGACCAGGTGAACGTGAAGATGTACGGTGGCACGATGCGGCTTGGAAGCAACGAATCCAAGCTGCTGCCGGGAACCACCATTCGCACGGTATACGGTGCGGAGATGATTGAAGAGCGCCACCGCCACCGCTACGAGTTCTCGAACGCCTACCGCGACCAGTTGAACGACGCCGGCCTTCGGATCACGGCCGTGACCGCCGACGACTCGCTTGTCGAGTCGGTCGAGTGGAAGGATCATCCGTGGGGCATTGGGGTTCAGTTTCACCCCGAGTTCAAATCCAAGCCATTTGCCGCCCATCCGCTTTTCGCCGGTTTTGTCGCAGCCGCCTGTGAACGCGGCGGCTCCGCCGAGGAGGCGGACGGACGCTGAACATGCGGCTCCTTCCGCTGCTGATCATCGTCGGCTGCGTCTCCTGCAGCCTTGATTACCGACCCGCACAAGTCGGCGAGGATCGCTCGGATGAGATCCCCGAGACCGTGATGGTGCAGGCGCGGATGGTGATCGTGCGCAGCGAGGCTCGACGCTTTCAG
Organism: Spirochaetales bacterium; assembly: GCA_007130025.1. Taxonomy (GTDB): domain Bacteria; phylum Spirochaetota; class Spirochaetia; order DSM-27196; family PWMO01; genus PWMO01. The sequence goes on from SLTF01000324.1 coordinate 8,405, forward strand.
GTGTCGGCCGGGCGGGTAGCGGCCTACCCTCGACGGCAGCGCCAGGAGTTCACCGCTTTTGAGTTTCGGGAGTTTGACTCCGACGGCGAGCTCCTGAGCTCCGGCAGCGCCGATTTCGCCGTGTACCACACCGACAGCGACAACGTCGATCTCTCGGGCAACATCGTTTTTTACTCCACCGCCCAGGAGGCGCGGATTCTTGCCGACGCTCTGTTCTGGAATGATGCCGAGCGGCTGCTTACCGGGGAGCCCGACGCCGTAGTCCGCCTCGAGCGGGACGGCGGTACCGTGGTGGAAGGAATTGGCTTCAGCGCCGATATGCGTACCAGCACCATGGAGTTCGCTCGGCAGGTGAGCGGCAGGCTGGTAACCGATGAGTAGTCCCACGGCATATGGGGTCGGATTGCAGCGAGCTCGCGGTGTCCGGTGCGCACTGGTTGGTATCGTGGTCGCGCTTCTGGTGTCGGCGCCCGCGCTCGCGGCATCTACCTTCACGTTCTCGGGTGACCGCACGTCGATCGTCTTTGCCGCGGGCAGAGAGCGCACCCTGCTGGTGGGCAACGCCCGAATCGTCTCCGACGATACTGAGATCGAGGCGCAGGAGATCGAAATCTACGGTGACGACTTTCGCTTTGCCGTCGCCCGGGGCGCGGTGCGCGTGATCGACCGCGAGCAGGATATCGTGCTCACGGCGGATCGCCTGCTCTACGACCGCATCGAACGGATCACGCGTGCCGAAGGCAACGCGGTGATGGAAGACCGCCGGAACGAGACCGTTGTCAAAGGTGCCCTGCTGGAAAACCGGGGCCGCGAGAATCTCACCATCATTCAGGTGGGGGTGCGTATCCTGGGTGAAGACCTCACCACCCGCAGCGAGTTCGCTCGCTACCGGCGTGACCAGAACATCCTCGAATTATCGGGACTGCCGGTGGTCTTCTGGCGGGGTGACGAGTATCGCGCCTCGCGGATTGTCATTGACATCGACCGCGACGAAATCACCCTGCAGGGGGCCGTTCGCGGTACCATTACCACCTCCGACGAGGACTCCGACGGAACGTCGAGCGGGGCCGGGGCTGCGGATGAATAGGGCTGCCGAAGAGGGCACTGCCGGAATCCCGGCGGGGGCGGTAACGCTTGGCGTGCGCGATCTGCAGAAGCGCTACGGGCGCAAGCCGGTGGTGAAGGGCGTCTCCTTCGATATGCACCAGTCGGAGGTGGTTGGGTTTCTGGGACCCAACGGCGCCGGCAAAACTACCGTGTTCTACATGATTGTCGGCTTCATTCGGCCCAACTCGGGTCGCATCCTGTTGGGTGGGCAGACCATTACCGACTGGCCCATGTACCGCCGCGCTCGCCTCGGGATCTCCTATCTGGCCCAGGAGCCTTCGGTATTCCGCAAGCTCTCCGTGGAAGACAACGTGATGGCGGTGCTGGAGACCCGTGCCGATCTGACCCGTGGCCAGAAGCGCGAGCGTCTGGAGTTCCTGCTCGCGGAGCTCGGGATTGAAGCCGTTGCCCGACAGAAGGCGTACACCCTCTCGGGCGGTGAGCGCCGCCGCACGGAGATTGCTCGCGCCCTCGCCATAGAGCCAAAGTTCCTCCTGCTGGACGAGCCGTTCGCGGGAATCGACCCGATTGCCGTCTATGAGATCAAGACCATCATCCAGTCGCTCTCGCGTCAGGGCATCGGGGTACTGCTCACCGACCACAACGTCCGCGATACCCTGGAGATCACTCATCGCTCCTACATCATCAAGGATGGCGAGATCGTGGTTGCCGGAAGCCGCGACGAGGTGATGCGCAACGAGCTTGCGCGGAAGGTCTACCTCGGTGAAGAGTTTCGCATCTGACCGATTCTGACCGCTCACCTGCCGGCCTTCGGCGGACCCTACTTCGTTCGCGATTGGTTCCATCCGAGTATTTCCACGTCGGAGTGTTTCCAAGATTGACAAAGGGGGACCCCTGCTACAATATGAATACAGCGGGGGACCTTTGCAGTATCAGAGACCGGCACTCGTACAGGAACAGCGCCTCAAGCTCAGTCCGCAGCTTTTTCAGAGCATTCAGCTCATGGCGCTTCCTATTCAGGATCTCCGGACCCGCATCCAGGAAGAACTGGAGGCCAATCCCGCTCTGGATCTGGTAGAAGAGAAGGCGACGCTCTCCCTCGACGACGTTGATCAGAAAAAAGCCGATGAATTTGAGATATTTGAGAACAGCTCCGATCCCGGTTTTACGACCGGCGGGTACGACGACGAGGCCGGGGACGCCAAGCGCAAGTTCATGGAAGGGGCTCTCTCCCGACCGGAATCGCTTCACGAGCACCTCCTCTGGCAGTTACGGGTTCAGCCAATCGATCCGGAAAGCTTTGCCGTGGGAGAGCTGCTGATCAACAACCTCGACCGCAACGGTTTTCACATCGAGGAGCCCACGCTGCTTGTAGGGCCGGACCGAGAGGTTCTGCTCGAACCGATGATGCAGATGATCCGACGGTTCGATCCCACCGGTACCTGCGTCTCCGACTATCGAGAGTCCCTGGTGGTTCAGGCGGGAATCGCGGACGGGATGCCGCCGGCCGCCATTCCGATTATCCGCGACTATCTGGAACTGCTGGATCGTGGCAAGTACGCCGAGATCGCGAAGAAGCTGAAGATCGACGAAGATGCGGTGACCGAGGCGCTGGCGGCAATTCGCCGGCTGACGCCGTTTCCCGGGCGGGAGTTTTCCTCCGACACTCCAACCTACGTCATTCCCGACCTGCTCGTTACCGTCCGGGACGGGCAGGTGGTAATCATCATCAACGATGAGGAGATTCCGGTTCTTGGCATCAACCCGTTCTTTGCCGGAATCAACCAGCCGCGGGCAACCAAGAACGGCAGCGCCGCGGCGGTGGCCAGGGAGTCATCACATGAGGGCGCGGCGCCGGGACGGGAGACAACCGCCGACGATCAGCCGGTTGTGGCCGACAAAAACGTGAAACGGTTTGTGAAACAGACGGTCAAGGACGCCCGCTGGTTCATCCACAGCATTCATCAGCGGAACCAGACCCTGCTCAAGGTGTCGCGGGCCATTGTCGAGTTCCAGCGGGACTTCTTTGTTCGCGGGCCCAAGGCGCTGGTACCGCTGACGCTCAAGGATATCGCCGGGGAGGTTGGGGTGCACGAAGCAACGGTGTCTCGCATTACCACCAACAAGTACGTGCAGACCGAGTGGGGGATCTTCGAGCTCAAGTACTTCTTCTCCAACTCGATCTCCGGGGCGGGGTCCACCGGCTCCCGGTTCTCAAAGGAGGCGGTGAAGCAAATCATCAAGGAGATCCTCGCGGATCAGGCGGGGTCAGGGAAGGCGCTGTCGGACCAGCGTATATCGGAACTGCTGAGTAAGCGAGGGATCGATATCGCGCGTCGTACGGTGGCCAAGTATCGCAACGAGCTGGATATCAGCTCTTCATACGAACGATAACAAAGAGCGGGAGGAACGTGTATGCATCTGCAAGTCCAGGCGGTTCACTTCGATCTGAGAGACGAGACGCGTGAGTACATCGATGAGAAGCTGCAGAAGATCGATTACGCGAAGGATATGATCGTTGATATCGAGTTCATCCTGGTGCGGGAGACGCACGAGTTCGAACTCGAAGTCAAAACCCACTTCCGCTGGGGACTTTCGCACGTGATCAAGCACAAATCCTTCGACCTCCACCCGGGACTTGAGGTCCTTATCTCCAAGCTGGAAATGAAAGTCCGCAAGGAGAAGGAAAAAATCAAAGAGCACAAATGATCAAAAGTTTCACCGTCCTCGACCTCCTCGATCTCGATCTCAAAGAGCACGACGCCCTCGATCTGCACTGCATCGGGGGGCGTCCGGGGTTGACGCGCGAGATACGGGTTCCGGACATCAACCGGCCCGGACTCGCGTTGAACGGGTTTTTTGACAATTTCGGCGAGGATCGAATTCAGGTCTTCGGTCGCGGCGAGACGGCCTATCTTCAGGAACTCGAGGAAGCGGGGCGGACCGAGGTCTTTGCCGAGTACTTCCAGCACCAGATGCCCTGCGTACTCTTCACCCACGGGCTCGATCCCACACCCGCGTTCTTTGCCCAGGCCGAGGAGTCGCATACCCCGGTCCTCAAGACCGATCTTCCCTCCTCAGAACTCTCGAGCCGCCTCATGCGCGCCCTCTCCAACGTATTCGCCGCGGTGGAAACCATCCACGGGGTGCTGGTAGAGGTGTTTGGCATCGGGGTGTTGATCCTCGGCGACAGCGGGGTTGGAAAAAGCGAGACCGCCCTCGAGCTTGTTGAGCGTGGTCACCGCCTGGTGGCCGACGATGCGGTGGAGATCCGCTGTATCGCCGGAAACATCCTTCTTGGCCAGGGCGCAAACCGTGCGCTCGGGCACCACATGGAGATCCGCGGGCTCGGTATCATCAACATCACCCACCTCTTTGGAGTTGGTGCGATCCGCGAGAATAAACAGATTCAGCTGGTCGTCTGTCTTGAGTACTGGGACTCCAACAAGGAGTACGACCGCATTGGAGCGGAAGAACGGACGCGCGATATTCTCGGCGTCAAGGTACCGATACTGGAAATCCCGGTGAAGCCGGGACGCAATATCCCGATTATCATCGAAACGGCCGCCCGCAACGAGCGGCTGAAAAAGATGGGGTACTACTCCGCACGCGAGTTTAACCAGAGCGTGCTTAAGTGGCTCGAAAGCGAGAACGCGCGGAGTCGGTACGTCCAGAACAGCCACGAGGAACACCATGATTGAACGCGACGTCACGGTCACCAACCGTGCGGGAATCCACGCTCGCCCCGCAGCCCTGATCGTGCAGACCGCCGGCAAGTACCAATCTCAGATCATGTTCACCAAGGATGGTGAAGAGATCAACGCAAAGTCCATCATGGGCATCATCACCCTGGGGGCGGCGTATCAATCGGTGATCACCATTCGCGCGGAAGGCTCCGATGAGCAGGATGCGGTTGATGCGCTTGCAACGCTGTTTGATAAGCGCTTCGAGGAAGAGTAGCCGGATTCCGGCGGTGGCCGCAATTCTGCTCTGTGTCTCCCTGCCGGTGGTTGCGCAGCGCGCGGAAGTGCGTGCCGTGGTGGCTCCGCGCGCCGTGTCGGTGGATGTCACCCTGATACACGACGGCGCCACCGTGATCGACGCGATCGAGTCGGGTATGCGATCGGAGGTCGCGTTTGAGATTCGGCTCTACCGGCCGCTCGACGGCCTTGCCGGATTGCTCGGTGATCAGCTGGTAGCGGAATACCACCCGAGTTTTGTGGCGTTTCGCGACCGCTTCACCCGCGAATACGTCATCGAGTCGCCGATCGGAGCCCAGCGGCGCTTTTCGTCCCGCGACGAGTTCCTGCAGGAGTTCTTTTCCATCCGCTCCTTTACCGTGCCCACGGGGGCTCTGCCCGAGATCGACGACCACTATCTCCTCGGCCGGGTCGAGCTGCGCCCGGTGAAGTTGGTTCCCGCGCTTCGTCTGCTTCAAGCGCTCCGCCCGGGAGAGACAATCGCGACGCCGTGGCAGCGGCTTGATCTGCACCGGCTTGACCGCAACCGAGTTGAATCGGCAGAGGGCGAACGCCGGCAAACCGGAGACTCACCGTGAAACGACGCTTCGCCGCCGGAGCTTCGACTCCCGGGTTTGTCAGCGTTGTCATGCTCTATCTCTTTCTTGTGGTACTGGTGCTTGTCTTCGCCGGCCAGCTGCTCTCCGATATCACCATCGCCGGCACTCCAACCGGTCGACTCATCATCGCCCTGGCGGTTTCGTTTCCGCTCTTCCTGCTGGTAACCATCGTCATCAATATCGTGCGGCTTGTGCGCGATCGCCGCCGCGGATCCCCGGGTGCGTCGCTTCGTCTGAGGATCCTCTCGTTTTTTGTCTTTGTGGTGGTGCTGGCTTCGGCTCCGCAGGGCATTCTTGCGCTCAACTTCATCAACAGCGCAATGGGCTCGCTGTTTTCCGCTCCCACCGGTGATGCGCTGCGCGGTGGCCTCGACATCGCTCTCGAGTACTACGACGAGCGGGTTGCGCTGCTGGAGCGCTTTGTCACCGGCTCGCTCTTTCCCGGGGTGTTGCGCGACGCCGACGTCAACCCGCAGCGTGCCTGGAACTCGATCTCCACCTTGCGTCCCGAAATCGACGGCTTTCAGGTCTTCGACCACAACCTGAACGAGCTCTTTGCCGCCGGAAACGAGCGGACCTGGCTGCGGCCCGCCCAGGCCCGCCTCGGACGCGAAGGGCACGTGGTGCGCGAGCGCTCGGAGGATGACAGCTTTCTGCGGATGCGTATCAGTCATAGCGGGCGAACCGGCGAGATTCTGGTGGTACTCACCATGCTCCTGCCCGACGGATTCGACGAGCGCGCCCAGGCGATCACCTCAGCCATTGAGACGTTTGCCCAGGTGGAGCAGCTGCAGGGCGCCCTGCTGCAGGCGGTAGCACTCTTCTTTGGCCTGTTTTCGTTTCCCCTCTTTCTCCTGGCCATTCTGGTGAGCGTGCTGCTGAGCGAGGAGATCACCCGACCCATCATCAACCTGGAAGAGGCAACGCGTCGGGTGGCGGAGGGTGATTACTCGTTCCGGATTCTCACCCGATCAACCGACGATCTCGGCCTCCTGGTCAACTCGTTCAACGAGATGGTCTCCGAGCTCGAACGATCCCGCAAGAAGATTCTCCAGACCGAGAAAGTTGCCGCGTGGCAGGAAATCGCGCAGCGGCTGGCGCACGAGATCAAGAACCCGCTGACGCCCATCAAGCTTTCCGCTGAACGCGTGCTGAAAAAGTATCGCAACGACGCCGAGGATTTTCCCGTGGTGTTCGAATCGGCCATCTCCTCAATCATCACCGAGGTCGATGGTCTCAACGCCCTGCTCAGCGAGTTTCGCAACTTTTCGCGGCTTCCCGATCCAGTTCCGCAACGGGTCTTTCTGAAGGCCCTGGTCACCGAGGTGGTGACCACCTACGCCACCTGGCCGGACCTGGTCATCCACTCCGCTCATCTTGGCGAGGAGATCGAGGTGACCGTCGATCCGGGGCAGATGAAGCAGGTCTTTGCCAATCTCTTCACCAATGCCACTGAAGCGATGAACGGCGCGGGTGAGATCGTGGTACGAGCCGACCTTGTAAAGAAGGGGAACAGCCTGTACTGTAGGATCCAGGTTCAGGACACGGGGCCGGGGATCGATGTCGACAGTCACGATAAGGTCTTCAATCCCTACTACACCACCAAGCGGCACGGAACCGGATTGGGGTTGTCCATTGTGGAGCGCATTGTGTTTGACCACCGCGGCCAGATCTGGTTTGAAACCCAACCAGGGGCCGGAACCACGTTTTTCATCGACCTTCCCGTGGACGAAACATCATGAGCAAGATACTGGTTATTGACGACGAACAGGGAATCCGCGACGTACTCACCGGAATCCTGGACGATGAAGGCTACACCGTCTTCACCGCCGAAGACGGGATCGACGGCCTCACCCTCCTGAAAAGCGAGCCAATCGATCTGGTGCTCCTTGACGTCTGGCTCCCGAACATGGGCGGCATCGACGTGCTCAAACAGATCAAGGAGATCTACCCCGAAATCGAGGTCATCATCATCTCCGGTCACGGCAATATCGACCTTGCGGTCAAAGCCGTGAAGCTCGGCGCCTTCGATTTCATGGAGAAGCCTCTCAGCCTTGAGCGGGTGGTGACGGTGGTGCGCAATGCGATTCAGATGGAGAACCTGCGACGCGAGAACCGCCTCCTGCGCAACTCGATGCTGCAGAACGATGAGATCCTGGGCGAGACCGAAGATATCCGCCGCATCCGTGAGATCATCGGGCAGAGTGCTGCAACCGATTCCCGCATCCTCATCACCGGAGAAAACGGCACCGGAAAAGAGCTGGTTGCCCGTGAGATTCACCGCCGCAGTCGCCGCGCCCGATCGCCCTTCATCGAGGTAAACTGCGCCGCAATTCCCGACAACCTTATCGAAAGCGAACTCTTCGGCCACGAGAAGGGTTCGTTCACCGGCGCCGTTGCCCGCCGTCGCGGCAAGTTTGAACTCGCCGACCACGGAACCCTCTTTCTGGATGAGGTGGCCGATATGTCGCTTTCGGCCCAGGCCAAGGTGCTGCGCGCCATCCAGGAGATGAAGTTCGAGCGGGTCGGCGGGGAAGAGTCGATCAGCGTCGACGTACGGCTCATCGCGGCCACCAACAAAGACATTCAGCAGCAGATCGCGGACGGGGCCTTTCGAGAAGACCTGTTCTTCCGGCTCAACGTCATTCCCATCCACGTTCCTCCGCTGCGTGAACGAAGCGATGACCTGCCGCTGCTGATCGAGCACTTTCTCTCGGTGTTCCGGAATCCGCCGGATGGTCCCGTGAAGCGCATCGACGCTCAGGGGATGGCCGCGCTCAAGGAGCATGACTGGCCGGGAAACATTCGGGAATTGAAAAACTTTGTAGAACGGGTTACCATCATGACCGATGAGGAGGTGATCACCGCCGACCTCATACGACACTTCCTGGGTGAAACACAGCCGCGGCGGCGAGCCTCCGATTTCGACGAGTACCAGGAGATGGGATTAAACGAGGCGAAAGACTCGTTCGAGAGGCGGTATATCATGCAGAAGCTGGAAGAGAACGGCCACAATATCTCACGAACCGCTGAGGCGATGGGAATCTACCCCAGTAACCTGCATGGCAAAATCCGAAAGTTCGGAATCAAAATCGAAAAATGAAATCGATCACCCGCAGACAGCGTGAAGTCCTCGACTACATCAAATCCTACGTTGCGACCCACCGGTTCCCGCCGACCATTCGTGAGATCTCAGAGAACTTCGCAATATCCGTGAAGGGCGCCTATGACCACGTCAAGGCACTGGAGAAGAAGCAATTTCTCCAGCTGAACAACCATCGCTCACGCACGATCGAGGTTCTGGAGGAAGACGTCGCCGGTGATGAGATCATCGACGTCCCGATTCTCGGGAACGTTGCCGCGGGTACGCCGCTCTTCGCGGAAGAAAACTACGACGGCTCGGTCAAGCTTCCCCGCGAACTGGTGCACTCGGGACGTCACTTCGCACTCTACGTTCGGGGCGACAGCATGATCGGGGCCGGGATCTGCGACGGCGACGTCGCGGTGTTTCGGGAGCAGCCGGTGGCCAACAACGGTGATATCGTAGTGGCCATGGTGGACGAGGCGGTGACATTGAAGCGCTTCTTCAAAGAGAAGAACCGCGTCAAGCTCCAGGCGGAAAACCCCAACTATCCGGCCCTCTACACGCAGGACGTTCGCATCCTCGGCAAACTCGCCCATCTGATCCGCAGCTACGCGTAGGAGCACCCGTGTTTCCCGTGCATCTGTTGCTCGGCCCTGAAGA
>SLTF01000420.1 GCA_007130025.1 Spirochaetales bacterium
GCCGATCGATGATCAGCGATGCCGCCGCTGAGCCCATTCCCGCCGCGGGAAGGGCAACGGTGGTAAGCGGGGGGTTGAGGTAGCGGGAGAGGTGATCGTCGTCAAACCCCACAATTGAGATGTCGTCAGGGACCAGAAGACCCGCATCACGCGCGGCGCTCAACGCACCGTACGCGACCACGTCGTTTCCCGCAAACACCGCGGTGGGTCTCGGCACGGTCTCGAGCAGTTCCACCATGGCCGCGTACCCGCTGCGCTCCGAAAAATCTCCGTAGCGCACCAGCATATCGTCGAGGTCAAGACCGGCCGACTCCAGGGCGAGCCGGTATCCCAGGTGGCGCGCCTGCGAAGCCGCGTAGACCAGCGACGCGTGGGTGATCATGGCGATGCGGCGGTGCCCCAGATCGATCAGATAGGTAATCAGTTCGCGCGCCGCGGCGGTGTTATCCACGTAGACCTGATCGATCAAAACCTCCGGGAGATGATCCATGGCCACCACCGGAAACCGCGCCTCCACCAGTTCGGTGAGCGCGGGATCGTTTTCATGCGCATTGATGAGCACGATGCCGTCGACGCCGTCGTGACGCGCAAGCGACAGGTAGCTTTCCTCGTTGAGGGTCAGCGGATGGATCAGCAGTCGCGCCCGGTTGCGGTTGATGGTCTGCGCCATGCCCTCCACGGTGCGTACGATGAAGGCATCGGTATAGACAAACTGTGAGTGGCAGATGTAGAGACCGATGGTGTTGTGCCGAACCATCGCCAGCCGACGGGCATCCTCATTGGGGGTATAACCCAGGCGAGACGCCTCGGAGAGCACCCGCTGCCGCGTTGCCTCCGAGATGTTCTTGCCGGGGGTGTTGTTCAGCACGAACGACACGGTGGTACGCGATACGCCCGCCGCACGTGCTACATCTTCTGCTGATACCCGTCGCTGCTTCACGTTGTTCCTCTGTCGGGAGCACGGCGTCCTGACGAGACGAGGCCCTACCCCTTGACCGATCCTGCCATCATTCCGCGCACAAAGTATCGTTGCAGCGCAAAAAACACAATCAGCGGCATGATCATGGTGAGGAACGCGCCCGCGGTCAGGACGTGCCACGCCTGTCCGCGCGAACCCACCAGCTCCGACAGGCGGGTGGTCACCACGGCGATCTCAACGCGGGTGCCCAGAAAGATCAGCGCGACCAGCAGGTCGTTCCACACCCAGAGAAACTGAAAGATCGCAAACGATGCGATTGCCGGCACCGATACCGGAAGCACCAGATAGATGAACTTGGTCATCGGCGTGGTGCCGTCCACCTCGGACGCCTCGATGAGTTCGCGGGGAATCTGCGCGATGTAGCCGTAGAGCAGGTAGGTGGCGAGCGGCAGCCCAAAGCCGGTATGCGCGAGCCATATTCCCAGAAACGTCCCGGCCAGTCCGACATCGTTATAGAGCCGGAACAGCGGCAGCAGCGAGGTCTGCAACGGCACCACCATCAGGCCAACCACCAGGATGAAGAGCAGCCGTCGCCCGAGAAAGTTCATCCACGCCAGACCATACGCCGCAAACGCCGCAATGGTGATTGGTATCACCGTGGCGGGAATGGTGACCAGCAGGCTGTTGGCGAACGCGGTTCCCATGCGGTCTTCCGTGAGAACGCGCACATAGTTACCGAGCGACCAGTTGCCCTCGGTGAACGGCCTCGCAACGGCAACCCACCATCCGGTGGAGTTGATCGCTTGCGGTGTGCGAAACGAGCTGACCAGCAGCCCAAACGTCGGGATCGTCCAGAGCACAACAATCGTGATGACGGCAAGGTTCAGAAGGATTTTGCTGGTGATCTCTTCGGGGCGGAGTTTCCGCGCATGGATTGTCAACGTATCTGCCATTCCGCCCCCCTCAGGCCTTATTCAGCTTTCGAATGTTGTGGATCATCACCGGCGTCACGGCAATGAAAATGATGACCGCGAGCGCCGCGCCGCGTCCGTACGTGCCCTGGATGAACATCTGGTTGAACATCATGTTGGCAATCACCTCAGTGTTGAACCGGCCGCTGGTCATCACAAACACCACGTCAAAGACCTTCAGCACCAGGATGACGATGGTTGTGGTCACCGTGAGAATTGCACCGCTGATGAAGGGAACGATCACCTGGAAGAACACTCGGATCTCACCGGCGCCGTCGATGCGGGCCGCCTCCAGCAGGCTTCCCGGCACGCCCTTGACCGCCGACGAAAGGATCACCATTGCAAAACCGGTCTGCAGCCACACCATGATGACGATCAGGAAGAAGTTATTCCACGGTTCCAGCCGGAGCCAGCCCACCGGCTCACCGCCAAGCGCAACGACAATTCCGTTGAGCAAACCAATCTGCGCTCCAAACGGAGCCCGGTAATAGATGAAGCGCCAGATGACCGATGCGCCCACAAAGGAGATCGCCATCGGCAGGAAGATGAGCGACTTGGCGATCTTCTCCCATCGAATGCGGTCTACCAGCACGGCGATGACCAGGCCAATGGATACCGAAAACAGCGGCACGAAGATCAGCCAGAGCACGTTGTTGCGCAGGGCAATCAGCAGCGCCGGGTCGGTGAACGCCCGAACGTAGTTCTGAAGCCCAAAGTTCTGCGGGGTACCGCCCCGGGTGAAGTCGAAGAAGCTGATGTAGACGGTGCGAATGGTGGGATAAATGATATAGACCAGAAGCACCAGGAAGGCCGGTGTGATAAACACGTAGGGTCTCACTCGGTCGCGCAGCCTCACGGGAAGCTGTGCCACCAGGTGATCCGCCGTCAGGAACAGCGCCCAGATTCCTCCCACTCCGACCACCATGGCCACAATGGCAATAAGGAACCGCGGAGCCGTTGCCGCGCGCATGAAGTTGAAACTCCACGCAAACACCACAACCAGTACCGCCGCAACCCCAAGGCTCAGCAGAACCTGTGTTGTCCGGTTTTTCTGAATTACCGCATCACTCATACATCCTCCGTGCGGGAGAGAAAAAATGGGCGGGGTACCGCCGGGCACCCCGCCTGAAAGCCAATAGGACGGTTAGCGCCCCGGCCAGCTCGCATCGATGTTCCGCAGGGTCTGCTGCAGCGGAACGTTGGGATAGTTGTTCACGTAGTTGGTGATCTCCGACCAGAATGATCCGGCACCCACGGGTCCCGGCATCAGGTCCGATCCGTCGAAGCGGAAGGGATCCGCGTTGGCAATGATCTCGGCGAAGCGACGATCGATGTCGGTTGGGTACCACGCGAGGTCGGCGTCGCGATGGGGCGATACAAAACCACCGGCTTCAACCCACGCGCGAGTCGAGACTCCCTGCGTCATGAAGCGGGCGAGTGCGCGTACCTCGGGGCGGTCGTTGAAGACACCGTAGATGTCGCCGGCGCCGAGAACCGGTCGCGGGGCGATGTCGGTGTCGATGGGCGGCAGGTAGAAAAAGTCTACATCCACGCCAACCTGAACACCGTCCGGGAAAAAGGCGGGGATAAAGCTCGCCTGGCGATGCATCCACGCCGCGGGCGGATTCGTAAACAGTGCGTTGGGAGCGTCGCCAAAGGGCACCCCGACGATGGCGTCGATGCCACCGACCACAAAGTCCGGCTCAAACCAGATCTCGCCCATGACTTCAAAGGCTCGGCGCACTTCGGGGCTGTCAAAGCGATGGTCTCCGGTAACCCACGCGTCGTAGACCTCCACCGGTGCGACACGAAGCAGAATGTCCTCAATCCAGTCGGTTCCGACCCACCCGGTGGCTCCGGCGGACTCAATACCGATGCTCCACGGAGTGTGACCGTTGGCGACCATCTGCCGGGAGAGCTCCATCAGCTCGTCCCAGGTCTCCGGAATCTGGTATCCGGCTTCTTCCCACGCCTGCACGGGATACCATACCAGACTCTTCACGTTGGCCCGGTGCCAGAATCCGGCCATGATGCCGTCCATGGTTGCCATATCGAGCCAGCTCTGGTCGTACTGCTGCTGCAGGTAGTCCATGCTGAACCAGTCGTTCAGGTCAATGACCTGTCCACCGGCAACAAAGTCTCCGAGCAATCCCGGCTGCGGGAAGGCAGCCATGTCGGGCGGGCTCCCACCTTCAACGCGCACGGTGATGAGCGATTCAAAGTCACCCGATCCCTCATAGACCACGTTGATTCCGGTTGCTTCGATGAACGGTTGCATCGATCGGTTGAACCGACGAGCGTCTTCGTCGACAAACGCACCAAAGATCTGCACCGTCGTGCCGGAGAGATCCTGTCCGTCGGTCCACGGGTTGTCCGTGAAATCGCGGGCCGGACCCGTTGCCTGTTCGGTGCGGGGTCCGCATGCGGCAAATACCGTCGCAGCGATGACCAGTACCGCAACGATCGCAACTCGCATCGTTGTTTGCTGTTTCATTCCCTTTCCTCCTAATTCGCGAACCCACCCACCGTGGCGGATCGGTTCGATTTCGGGTTTTCGCGTATAACTCGCGTTAGTAACACACATGATAGACGGGTTTTTCCGATTCCGCAAGGGAAAATTTCTCCACTTTCCGGTTCCGAAGCGTGAAGCGGCTCCATCGGTTGCAGTTTCGGGGGATTTGTGGCACTATGGCGGTAACGATTCCACCCGAACCCGTTCACGAAATCGAGCCTCTGGAGGAACTATATGGTTATCATGACGCTCAACTGCGGAAGCTCATCCGTCAAGTACCAGGTATACGACTGGGATGAGCACGAGGCGCTTGCGTCCGGTATTGTGGAGCGAGTGACCCAGTCCGGCTCGGTCATCAAGCACAAGGCGCGCGGCAAGGCCGAGCACGAACTGGAGCACCCCTGCCCCGATCATCGGGTGGCAATCGAACTCATCATTTCCACCATCCTCGATCCCACGCACGGCGCCATCTCGGACATCTCCGAGGTGAAGGCTGTTGGTCATCGCGTGGTGCACGGAGGCGAAAAATTCGCCAAGTCGGTTCAGGTAACCGATGAGGTACTCGCCGCGTTCCGGGAGATTCAGGATCTGGCCCCCCTGCACAACCCGGCCAACATCATGGGAATTGAGGCTGCCCAGTCGGTGCTGCCGGACGTGCCCCACTGCGCCATCATGGACACCGCCTGGCACCAGACCATGCC
>SLTF01000008.1 GCA_007130025.1 Spirochaetales bacterium
ATTGCAACCACCTTCTTTGCCTTCTCCTGCCCGATGATGTACTTGTCCAGCTCCCGAACGATCTCGGCCGGAGTCAGGGTTTCAAGTGCCACTTTCATGCAAGTTCCTCCAGAACGATCTCGGTATTGGTAAACACACAGATGGAACCGGCAATCTCAAGCGACTTTCGGGCGATCTCAGCAGCCGAGAGCGAACCGGCTTCCAGGTAGGCAAGCGCCGCGGCGTACGCGTAGTTACCCCCCGAGCCGATGGCAATTGCCCCCTCATCGGGCTCGACGATGTCGCCGGTCCCCGAGATGAGCAGGGTCTTCTGCCGGTCTGCCACAAGAATGAGGGCCTCCAGGCGGCGAAGCGCCCGATCCATCCGCCAGTCCTTGGCCAGCTCCACGGCGCCCCGGGTGATGTCACCCGAGTACTCTTTCACCTTCCCTTCGAAGCGTTCAAACAGGGTAAATGCGTCCGCGGTTGCGCCGGCAAAGCCAACAAGAACCTGGTCATCGTAAATCCGGCGGACCTTGCGGGCGTGCGCCTTCATGACGGTATTTCCCAGCGAAACCTGACCGTCGCCGGCCATCGCTACCACGCCGTTCTTGCGAACCGCGATGATCGTCGTACTGCGCCACTGCTGTTTCATGGTTTTGTCCTTTCTGAAGATGGTACTCGCGAACCCGAGACGTCGGAGCCCATGCCGACGGCGCCGCCCCCGTGGGGATGTGCCTGCGCGTAGATCTTGCGCAGCTTCCCGAGTCCGAGGTGGGTATAGACCTGGGTGGTGGAGAGGCCCGCGTGGCCCAGGAGCTCCTGAACCACCCGAATATCGGCCCCACGGTCCAGAACGTGAGTGGCGAAGGAGTGTCGGAACGTATGCGGCGAAGTCCGGGTAGCGATACGCGCGGCGCGTACCCGCTTCTCGATGATCAACGCCACCCCCCGCGCAGTCAGTCCACCCCCGGCCTGGTTCAGAAACAGCGCGCGCACCTCACCGTGACCGACCCGGTGAGCAAGGCTGTCGCGAAGCGGCAGATAGTCGCGAAGCGCTGCGCGCGCCGGGGCGCCCAGAAACACGAGTCGGTCCTTCCGGCCCTTTCCGTGCACAATGATCGAGCCCTTCTTGAAATTGATGTCTTCGACCGTAATTGCCGTCAGTTCCGAGACACGACATCCGGTTGAATAGAGCGTTTCCAGAATGAGGCGGTCACGGACGGACTCGAAGTCATCGCCGGGTATCTCGAGCAGCTCCTTGATATCCTGCTCGAAGAGGATGTCCGGGAGCGTGCGACTGTGGCGGATGCTCCGAACGCCGTCGACCGGCGAACTCTCCACGAGTTTCTGCCGGATGAGAAAGCGGTAGTAGCCCTTGAGGGCCGACAGTTTACGGTTCATGGATGATGCGGCGGTATGGGAACGGGTCAGGTGCGATACGTACCGTCGGACCATCGCGGTATCAACGGCCGCATCGTCACCAACCCACGCGAAGAATGCGCGCAAATCCAGACCGTAGGCCCGGACGGTTGCCGGCGACAGATTGCGCACGCTCTGCAGATAGGCGAGATATCGATCGACGTGTGACCCGTGTGTCGCAATCGTGCTCATGCTCAAACCCCAATCTCCCGTTCCAGCTCAAGGGCAAGCTGCCGACCGACCGCGGTTCCGCTTCCACGGTAGCCCGCCCCGGATCCCGCAGAGGCCGGATCCGGCGGCCTCGCCCCGGCCAACCCCCAATCGGTGATGATGCCACGGACGTCTTCGATCACCGCGGCGCCGTCTCGCTCAAGCGCGCGACAGCCGGCGCCCGCATCGCCGTGCATACCGGCGGCCAGCACAAAGAGGTCACGCCCCTGCTCCAGGGCAAACTCCGAGGTGTGCAGCGCACCGGACCGTGCCGGCGCTTCCGCCACTACCACCGAGCGACAGATCCCGCTGATGATTCGATTCCGAGCGGGAAAGTGATACCGGATCGGCGGAACTCCCGGCGGGTATTCACTGACAATGGCGCCCCCATGCTCGAGGATGCGGTACGCGAGCGTCCGATGAGAGCTCGGATAGACCGAGTCGATTCCGTTCCCGAGCACTGCTACGGTTATACCCCGCTGCCGGAGAGCCCCCAGATGCGCTGCCGCGTCAATTCCGCGCGCCAGCCCCGACACCACGGTCAGGCCGGCGGCGGCGCACCCTTCGGCCAGCTCGTTGGTGGCAATCAGCGCCTGCTCGGTGGGCTTTCGCGTTCCGACAATCGCTACCGAAGGCGTACCCGAGTCGGGCATCTTCCCTCGGACAAAGAGCAAAAAGGGAGGATCATGAATCTCCGCGAGCATCGGGGGATAGTCGGGATCAAAGCGATCGATCACGGAAATGGAGTGTCGCTCCACAAAGCGAAGATCCGCTTCGGCCTGTCGGAGGGCGAGAACCGGATCCCACGTGGTGCTGCGGAGCACCCGACCCACGATCTGAGACAACATATCCACCGTCAGCGTACGGAAAAATCCCGCTGAACTAACCATGTCGGAAACCGTGGTCTTTTCATCCGCACTGAGAAACTCCGCACGGTGGATTGCCAGC
The DNA here is from genome assembly GCA_007130025.1 of Spirochaetales bacterium. GTDB lineage: Bacteria > Spirochaetota > Spirochaetia > DSM-27196 > PWMO01 > PWMO01. The sequence goes on from SLTF01000008.1 coordinate 2,560, forward strand.
GCAAAGAGGCTCTTCATCGCATTGCCTCCCGCACCAGATCGCGGTTGCGAAGGGCTTCCCGACGGATGTCGGGGTCTCCGGTGGTATCGGCCAGCTGGGTGTACATGCGCGCGGCGTCTTCGAGCCGATCGGTCGCGGCGTAGACCCTCGCAAGCAGGGCCATCGCCTGAGGGTTCCGCGTCTGTCGATCCAGAATGCGAGTAAGCAAGGGCTCGGCCTCCTCGTGGCGCTCCATCTCAAAACTGTACAGTACGGCCAGGCCGTAGAGCGAGTTTGTGTGACGGGCATCCAACTCGATTGCCCGCAGGTAGTACGCCTCCGCCCGCGCGAAATAGCGCTCACGCTCGCCGGCATCCATCATCGCTTTGGCGAAGCGAGCCGCCGAAACCCCCGCATAGTAGAAGAGCTGAGGGTTCTCCGGCTCGATGCGAATCGCGCGGTCGAGTTCCTCCAGCGCCAGTCCGTACATCGATCGATTGATGTACTCGATCGCCAACAACCTATGATACACACCCAATTGTCTGGCTGATTGCACGGTGGCGCGAATTTGTTCCTGATGGAGCCGAATTCCTTCCCTGAGCTCCCGAATTCGTTCATCGGGGACCTCCCCACCGTCGTAGCGCGGTGATTCGAGCTCGCTCAGCCGGCGGATCATCGACTCGTTCTCCGGCCTGCACGCGGTCAGCAGGACCGCGCATGCGCAGAATAATGAGATTCGAGCAATGGTACTCCGGCCTGCCGGGTGTCTCTTCACCGATCCGTCCTTTCCCCTTCCACGGCGCTATCCGCGCGGATGGTGCGCCTCGTGGTACCGACGCAACTCTTCCTTGTCGATGTGGGTATAAATCTGCGTGGTGGCGATATCCGCGTGCCCCAGAAGCTCCTGCACCGCGCGGAGATCCGCCCCGCCTTCCAGCAGGTGGGTAGCAAAACTGTGTCGAAGCGTGTGCACTTTCGCCTGAATCCCCGCCTTGGCGCACAGTTCGTGAAACCGTTTCCACATCCCCTTTCGGGACAGTCCACTGCCCAGGTGGTTCAGGAAGAGCTTTTCGGCGCGAACGGTTTTTCGCACCAGATTCGGGCGCCCCTCATCCAGATAGGTTCGCAGCCAGTGGACCGCCTGCGGCCCCATCGGGACCAACCGCTCCTTATTGCCCTTGCCGCGCACTCGAAGAATCCCCTCGTCCAGATGAACCTTGGAGGGAGTCAGATCCACCGCCTCCGAGATGCGCAGCCCCGCCGAGTAAATCAGCTCAAACAGTGCCCGGTCTCGAAGCCCGAGCGGGGTTGTGGGATCGATGGCCTGCAACAGCGCCTCGATCTGGTCGATACTGAGCACTCCCGGAATGCGGTGTTCCATCTTTGGGGACTCCACCAGGAGGGCCGGATTGTCTACCCGCTGCTCGTCCAGTACCAGATACTGGAAGAAGGAGCGCAAGGCCGAGAGGATTTTGGCAACGGTGCGCTGGTCAACGCCGTTTTCCCGCGTCTGCCGGTCAATCAGATAGTCCGCGATGGTCGTCACCCCAACTTCCTCGGCGGTCTCGTCGCGCGGCTCCAGGTACGCGCAGAACATGGTGCACTCACGGGTGTAGGTCTCTACCGTTCGCGGAGAGAGCCGCAGTTCGGTTACCAGATAGTCCTGAAAGCGCTGTACGAGTTCCATCACGCCCCGCTGGAACCGGCCGATACCTGACGATAGCGAAGATAGGCCGGTACGCCGAGTTCCTCCGAGATCGGTTCTTCGCGCAGCGCGTCACTCTGTGTACGCCCTGATCGGCCGCTGGTCATTTCGACCCATTCGTCGAGCGAGATGAACTGCTCGCGCTTCTGCTTGGCCGGCTCCGTGGTGATCTTCTCGCGATCCTCATTCTCAAACCCGGTTGCAATGACCGTGACCTTCACCTCGTTGTCCATCAGCTCATCAACCGCGCTGCCGGCAATGATCAGCGCATCGTCGTCGGCGTTGGCCGTGATGATGTTCAGGACCTCCTCGTATTCGGAGAGCGAGAAGTCGACCCCACCGGAAACGTTCACCAGAATGCCCTTGGCGCCTTCGATGCGGGCGTCTTCGAGCAGGGGGTTGTTGATTGCGTTGGTTGCCGCATCCACCGCCCGGTTCTCGCCGTTCCCTACGCCAATACCCATGAGGGCGTCACCTCGACCATTCATGATGGTCTTGACGTCGGCAAAGTCGATGTTGATCTCGCCCGGCTTGGTAATGAGGTCGGAGATCCCCTGTACTCCCTGCCGCAGCACATCGTCGGCAATGAGGAAGGCTTCCTTGATTGGGGTGCGCCGCTCGACAATCTTCAGCAAGTGTTGATTGGGAATGGTAATCAGAGTGTCCACGGCGGCGCGCAGCTTGGCAATACCCTCTTCGGCCAGCTGCTTCTTTCGCCGCCCCTCGAAATCAAACGGCTTGGTCACCACCGCTACCGTCAGAATTCCCATCTCGCGAGCAACTTCGGCGATGATGGGAGCCGCACCGGTTCCGGTTCCACCACCCATTCCCTCAGTG
>SLTF01000464.1 GCA_007130025.1 Spirochaetales bacterium
CATCTGGATTCCTCGCTGCCGCGGGCGCAGATCGAACTCCTGATGCTGTTCATGCACGTGCACACCGTGGTCTGGACCGCGTTCGATTTCTGGACGCCGATGGGGGCGCTGCGCAGTGAAGCCGTGGGAGATCGTGCCCGCGAACGGCGGGTTGCGCACACGGTAGATCTCTGCCTCAACGGTCACTTTCCCCACGCACGCATTCCCATTGAGTTCGCGGAGGTGGAGCAGATCGCCGTGGTCGATCCCTCCGAGATGTTGGAGCCAAACCGGATCTTTGCCGCGGTGGAGCAGGTGGTGCAGGAAGTGGGTTTCGAGGCCGCCTCCATGGATCGAATCGCCCGGGCGCTGGGTATGACCAAGAGCAGCCTCTATTTCTACTTCGACAACAAGGACGCCATGCTGTTGGAAGCGCTCAATCGCGAGCGGCGCCATATGCGCTCCCTCTTTGCCGCGAGGGTTGAGCAGCTCTCGCGGTTCTCCGAGATGCTCTACTGCTACCTCGTCACCATGGTGACGTACTTCTTGAACAACCGCAGCCTGCTGGTCTTCTCGGATTGGCTTACGGCTCAGCGGGTCCGGGTTCCCGATACGGTTCACGACGAGCAGCAGATTCTCGCGACGGTTGACTTCGTTCGCCGTCGCCTGAAGCTCAGCGAAAACCCGAAGCGCCGAAAAGAGGTGATCGAAACCGTGGCGCTGTTCAGCATTCTGATGTATCGCGGCATCGCCGATCGTGGTCTGTCGCGCGAGAACGAGGATGACGTACTTGCCTTCACCCGCGACCTCTACCGGACCGTCACGCACGGTATTGCCCCCGGCAACTCAGGCGGCGCCGTCGTCCGAGGCGAAGAATACGGACACCCCACGACGCAGGGTGTACACAAAAAGGAAGGAGACGAATGAAACCGATCTACCTGTTTACCGGCCTGCTCTTTGCAGTGATCATCGCGACCCCGGCTGAGATGGGAGCCCAGGAAGCGGCCGCCCGAGAAGCCGAAGCCGCGGGGGTGAGTACCGAATCGCGAGTGATGACCGTCGAAGACGCCGTGCAGATTGCCCTGCGCAGTAACCTGGAGATTGAGTCCGAGATGCTGGGTCTGGAGAAACGGCGGCGTACCCGCGACACCGCGTGGAACCGCTTCATCCCCACCATCAGCGCGGGCACCACCCTGCTGCGACCCAACGAGGGCCAGCCGGCGTTCCCCGGAGGACCAGCTCAGGATCCCCAGTGGAACCTGCAGGCCGAGGTGTCAGCCATGCTCAACCTGAACCTGGGCTCCATCTACGGCATCCGCGCCGCCCGATTTGACTACGAGTCGGGGTTGATCGACGTCGTTGACGCGCGAAACCGCATCGAACGCGACGTGCGCAAGACCTTCTTCGCCCTGCTGGTCCTGGATGAACAGGTGGAACTCCGACGGCGCGCCCTGGAGATCGCGGCGGCACGCCTTGAACAGACGCGCGTGAACTTCCGCAATGGGCTCGTTGACGAGTTCACTCTGCTGGCCGAGGAAGTCTCCTACGAGAACCAGCGGCCCGACCTCGACGCCCTGGTAAATCAGCAACTCGCGGCACGGCGTGACTTCAATCGCGAACTCGGGTTACCGCTGACTACCGTGCTCGACCTGCAGGGGCGCATCGAGGTGGAGCCAATCACTCTGAACGTCGAGCAGCTGGTGACCGCAGGGCTCCCGCACGCAACGGCAATCGCCCGCATCGGCGAGGCGCAGCGACAGATCGAGAACCTGATTCAGCTCGCGAAGTCGGGTGGAGATCCGCAGTCTCGCGGCTTCTATCCCAACCTGACCTTCCGCTACAGCGTGAGTCCGCAGTTTGCCGGCGATCCCTTCGGCGATCCACTCTTTGCCGATGTCTCGAGAGACTGGACCGACCGGGGCGTCTTCTCCATCACGCTCACCCAACCGCTCGACGGGTTTCTGCCCTCGTCGCCCACCCGGACGCGGATCGCGAATCTGGAGACCGACCTCGCCGATACGCGGGTCGCATACACGGCAACCATGCGGGGGCTCGAGCTGCAGGTGCGAAACCTGGTTGCCCGGCTGGAGCAGCTGCAGTCGACCATCGCCAACCGTGAACGCAACGAGCGGCTTGCGCAGCGTGCCTTTGAGCTGGCGCAGCAGGCGTACGCCGCCGGCACGCGGGAATTACTGGAATTGAGAAACGCGGAGCAGGAGCTGCAGACCGCACAACTGCAGGTGCTGCAGGGCAAGCTGGATTACATCCAGGCCCTGCTCGACCTGCGGTACATCCTGAACATGACAACCGAAGAGTTGCAGGGAGTGAATCGATGAACGCACGAAAAGAAAAGCGATCCACGCGTGGTGTGGTATTGGCGATCGCCGCGTCGCTGGCAATCGCGGTGAGCCTCGCCGGATGCGGTGGACGGCCGGAAGCCGGCTCGGACGCCGCGGCCGGGCCGAACGGTCAAAATGGCGAAAACGAGGTGACGCGAACCGCCTTTGCGGTCAACACCACCGTCGTGCGCGAGGGCGCGATCGCGGACTACATTCGCGTGAACGGTGACGTCCATCCGGTGTCGAGCGTGGACGTCCTTCCGGATGTTCCCGGCGAGCTCCGGCGTCTCCACGTCCGTGTGGGAGAGCGGGTTCAGGTTGACCAGGTGATTGGCGAGGTTGACCGGTCGCGCCCGGGGCAGACATTCGCCCCCAGCCCGGTGCGCGCGACGATTTCCGGAACCGTGATTGCATTGCCGGTTTCGGTTGGATCGATGGTGGGAACCGGTTCGCCGATCGCGCGCATCGCCCGTACCGACGAGCTGGAGATACGCACCGCGGTGGCCGAACGCTTCGTGTCGCGAATGAGTCTTGGGATGCCCGCCACCGTGCAGTTTGACGCCTTCCCCGGCGAAACCTTCGCCGCGCGCGTCACCGAGGTGAGCCCGGTGCTCGACACTCAGACGCGCACTCTTGGTCTGAAGCTGACGCTGAGCGGCCGCGACGCGCGGATCAAGCCGGGGATGTTCGCCAAGATTCAGCTGATCACGCAACGGCGGGAAGGTGTGGTGGTGGTGCCGTCGACCACCATTGTGCGGCGTATGGGTGAGACCTTCATCTTTGTATTGCGCGATGACAGCGAACACGTGGAGCGACGGCAGGTTCGGGTTGGGATCGAGATCGACGGCCGCGCCGAGATCGTCGAAGGACTGCGCGAGGGTGAGGAGGCGGTCTATCAGGGACAGAGCCTGCTTGAGGACGGCGCATTGGTTCGCGTGATTGAACGACGCGACTTCACCGACGAGAGGAGCCGCTCATGAGCCTGACCAAGACGGTGGTGGGGAAGCCCACCACCCTGTTCATCATCTTTGCGCTGTTGGTTGGGTTTGGTCTGTACACCGCTTCCGATCTCGCGATCGACCTCTTTCCCGAGATTGACGCACCCTTCCTGGTAGTGCTCACCAACTACGATGGCGCCGGTCCCGAAGAGGTTGAGCGCAGCGTTACCCGGGTGCTGGAGAGCCAGCTCAGCAACGTCAGCAACATCGAGCAGATCACCTCGTTTTCCTCGGAGGGTTTCAGTCAGGTGAGCGTTGAGTTCACCTGGGGAACCGACATGAGCGAGGCGTCCAACGAGGTGCGTGACCGACTGGAGTTTGCGCGAGACGTGCTCCCCACCGGAGTGCGTTCGCCGCAGATCTTCAAGTTCGACCCGTCGCAGTTCCCCATCATGACCATGCAGGTCTCGGGGAATCGCTCGGCCGAGGAGCTCCGGCAGCTCGCCGAGGACGTCATCCAGCCGCGTCTCGAGCAGATCGACGGCGTGGCGCTGGCATCCGTGAGCGGCGGCCGGGACCGCGCGGTGCGCGTTGAGGTACCGCAGGACCGACTTGAGGCGTACGGCCTCACGCTTACGCAGATCTCGCAGGCGCTGCGCTCTCAGAACGTGCAGGTTGCCGGTGGCCGGATTACCGAGGGAAACACCAACTACCTGGTGCGAACCGCCGGTGAGTTTCGCACCATCGACGAGATCCGGGATACCGTCATCTCCTGGCGGCAGACGGCCAACGCAGTAGGTGCGGGGCCCGGTGCGCCGGCGGGGATGCAACCGATCCGACTGCGCGACGTTGCCAACGTCTACGACGACTTTCGCCGTGAGGACACCGCGGTCTACATCAACGGCTCCTCAGGGGTAATTCTCTCGGTGCAGCGCCAGAGCGGAACCAACTCCGTTCAGACCGCCGATAACGTGCTCGAGCGCCTCGACTCAATCAACGCAGCCCTTCCCGAGGGCGTGGCGCTTGGTGTGGTGCTCGACACCACCGAGATCATCCGCGATTCGCTGCGCGACGTGTCATCGTCGGCCATACTTGGTGCCATCTTCGCGGTCCTCGTGCTCTTCATCTTTCTGCGCAGCTTTCGCACCACCTTTGTGATTGCCGTTTCCATCCCGGTCTCGCTCATCATCACCCTGATGCTGATGTACTTCGCCGGTCTCACCCTCAACATCATGACCCTGACCGGTCTGTCGCTTGGCATCGGTATGCTGGTGGACAACTCGATCGTTATTCTGGAGAACATCTACCGCTACCGTGAGAAGGGATCCAAGCTGACCACCAGCGCCATCCTCGGCACACAGGAGATGCTCACCGCCATCACGGCGAGTACCCTCACCACCATCTGTGTCTTTCTGCCGGTGGCGGTTTTCCGCCGCCAGCTGCGCTTTGTGGGAGAGCTCTTCTCGGGGCTCGCATTCACGGTTGTGATTTCGCTTGCAGCCTCGCTGTTGGTCGCGGTGCTGCTGATCCCGGTGCTTTCCAGTCGCTACATGCGCATCGAGACCAAGAAGCAGCGACCGCTGGTCGGGATGAGGCGCGTCTTTGACAACTTCATGGAAGCCGGCTTCGGCGCCCTTGACCGAGGCTATAAACGGGCCCTCGGGTTTGCCTTGAGCCACCGCTGGCTGGTCTTTCTGATTGTCATCGTGCTCTTCGGCGGGAGTGTTGCGATGATCGGGGTGATTGGTTTTGAGTTCGCCCCGTCGCAGGAGGACAACTTCGTTCAGCTTCAGGTGACGATGCCTCTGGGCACCAGCCTCGACGTCACCCGCGACACCCTGCATCGCCTGGAAGAGATCGCTCGAAGCGACATCCGGGGATATCAGGACATCATCGTATCGGCGGGGGACCGGAGTTTCTTTGGTCTTGGCGGCGCGCGCCCCAACCGCGGATCGCTTTCGATTACCCTCCCACCGTTCGAGCGGCGCATCGATACCTCGTTTGACGTCCAAGAGAAGCTGCGCGCGCGCTTCGATGACTTTCCCGGCGCACAGTTCTCGTTTGAGCAGGGTGGGGGAGGCGGTCCCTTCAACGCACCGCCCATCGACATCAAGGTGACCACCGAAGATCTCACCCGCGGAAAGGAGGTCGCCGACCGTATCGCCGACCTGCTGCGCGACAACTTCGCCGGACAGGTGACCGAGCCGTCGGTGACGCTGGAGGAGGGGCTGCCCGAGCTGCGGATTGTTCTTGATCGCGAGCGAACCTACGCGTTTGGTCTCAACGTCCAGACCGTGGGCCAGGAGGTCCGTGCCTACATCGACGGAATCAACTCGTCGCGGTTTCGCTCCGGCGCTGCCGAGTACGATATCCTGGTGATCGCCGACCCGGCGAGCCGGGCGACCGCCCTCGACCTCGAGCAGATCGCCGTACTGAACAACGCCGGGATGCGGGTGCCGCTGAACAACTTCGCCACGCTGGAACGTGAAAGCGGGCCGGTCACCATTCGCCGCGAGAATCAGCGCCGTACCGTCAACGTGCGGGCCGGTCTTGCGCCCGGCATCCAGCTCTCCGGCATCGAGCCGCAGATCCGCGCCCTCATCCAGAGCGAAGTACCCGTGGATGACGCCCTCGTCATTGAGTTTGGGGGTGACTACGCCGAGCTCATGAGACTGTTGCAGACCTTTGCGATCATCGTGGTGATCTCGATTCTTCTGGTCTACGGTGTCATGGCGAGCCAGTTTGAATCGTTTCTCGATCCCTTCATCATCGTCTTCACCATCCCGCTTCTGCTGATTGGTGTGGTGGCGCTCTACTACCTGACCGGCGAGGTGCTTAACGTCTTCACGGCGGTGGGCATGGTGATGCTGGTGGGTATTGTGGTGAACAACGGGATCGTGCTGGTGGACTACACCAACCTGATGCGGAAGCGAGGCATGGGGATCATCGAGGCGTGTATCGAGGCGGGCGGGAACCGGTTGCGGCCGATCCTGATGACCAGCCTCACCACCATCCTCGCCCTGGTTCCGGTGGCCTTCATCGAAGGTGAGGGATCGAGCCTGGTTCAGCCGATCGCGAAGACCGTAGTCGGCGGTCTGACGGTTGCCACCCTGCTCACCCTCTTTCTGGTGCCGTCGCTGTACTCGGTGTTCAACCAGTGGTCGGAGGCCGGTCAGTTGCGGCGAACGCGGAGACGCTCGGCGCGTCTTGCCCGCAAGGAAGAGCAGCTGATGCGCGAAGTGGAGCTCGATCAGCAGCGCCAGGATGAACGACGGGCCCGCCGCGAATCACGCCGCTCCGGCGGTTCAAGAGGAGACAACTGATGGTACGACTTGAACTGATTGCGAACCGCTCGGTGGAGGAGGACTTCTTCGACCTGCTGACCGAGCGGGGGTTGGCGGACGTCGCCTATACCAAGGTTCCGGTGGTTTTCGGCTCGGGGAACGCCGGGCCGCGGCAGGGAGACCACGTCTGGCCGGAAGAGAACTTCCTGCTGATGATGTACTGCGAAGAGGAAACCGCCGACCGGTTGACCGAGGTAGTTCGTGAGCTGAAAAAGGTCTTTCCCGATGAGGGGATTGCGCTCTTTCGGGTCCCGGTTATCGAGGGGTGCTGATCGACTCCCGCTTCTGAACCCGGATCGCATGCAGCACGTCGCGGATTTCCAGAAAGTGCTGCACCAGCTCCGGGTCAAACTTCTTCCCCGCCTCGTCGCGCAGGTACTCAAAGGCGCGCTCTTCGGTCCACGCCTGTTTGTGCGGGCGGTCCGACGTGAGGGCGTCGAACACGTCCGCGATGGCGACGATGCGAGCCGAGAGCGGGATCTCCTTGCCCTTCTTGCCGGGACCGAAGGCGGTCATCTCGGCGTTGATGTCGCCGATTTTCCCGGGGTAGCCGGAGCCGTCCCATCGCTCGTGGTGGTTGAGCACCACCTCGTAGGCGATACGGTCCCAGATGGATCGGCCGTGCTCGAAGAGCCGTGCTCCGTAGAGGGTGTGGCGGTACATCTCGAGTTTTTCCGCCTCGGTAAACTCGCCCTTCTTGCTCAGAATGGCGTCGGAGAGACCTACTTTGCCCACGTCGTGCAGGACGGCGGCGGCGCGGAAGATATCTTTTTTGATGTTGCGTTCGGCGTGGGAAACACCTTTTTTTGCGGCCCAGTAGTCGAAGAGCTCGAGCGCGTAATCTCCCACCCGGCGGGCGTGCTCCACCGACTCTCTCGGGTCGCGCAGCTCGGCCATCTCTACCATACGCATGATGGTCTGTCGCGACATGTCGGCTTTTTCAACCGCATCGGCCGCGTGTTCGGCAAAGTAGGTGATGTAGAGCCGGTCGTCCGCGTGGAAGGGCACAACCTCCCCACGCCGGTCTTTCTTGTTGATGAGCTGGAGCACCCCAACGACGATGGTGTCGCTCTTCATCAGTGGCACGACCAGGATCGACTGCGTCTTGTACGAGGTGAGTTTGTCGTAGGCCGGATTGAAGCTGTAGGACACCTGACTCTTGATGTCGTACACGTTGTCGATCATCAGCGCTTCGCCGGTGGAGGCTACGTACCCGGCCAATGAGGTCTTGTCGATGGGGATGCTGTTGCTCGAGTAGACGTACTTGTCTTTGGCGTTTCCATCGGGAAAGAGGGTGTCATTCTCGATGTAGCTGAAGAAGAGTCGGCCCTCGCGGGCCAGATAGAGGGTTCCCGCGTCGGCATCAACAAAGGTGCGCGCCTCGTGCAGAACTGCCTCAAGCAGCACCGTGAGGTCGGAAATCTTCTGTATGCGCCGGATGGTCTGTAACAGATCGCGAGCAGTTTTCCGTTCGGCCATACCCACTACTATATCCCAAATTGCGCCAAATGACCAAAGAAATGCATCGGATCAGCAGAAAAGCGTCAGTTCATCGAGACGATGCCACGCGGTCTGCCGCTGCGCGAAACGCCCGCTCCATCGTCTCGGCGGCGGTGACCCGATTTCCCACTCCCTGCCAGATACCCGGCTTTCCACCGCCTTTCCCCTCGATGAGGGGCAAGAGTTCGCGACGGACCAGTTCGAAATCGAGGGCAACGTCGGGAGAGCAGGCGATGATCCAGTGCAGGCGATCCTCGGTTGTGTTCAGAAGCAGCGCGCAGACGCGCTCTCCGGCCGTGATCTGCTCGGCTGTCGCCCGCATGAGCTCGGGCGATTCATCAAGACCTCGATGGGAAACAACCCGAACCGGCTGCAACGGGTCGCCCGAGGCGACCAGCCGTTCGGCGCGAAAGGCAGCCAGCTGCTGAACCACAGCGCGGTAGTCGTATTGCGCCTGCTTCAGCGCCTGTTCGAGCCGTTCGGCCCGGGAAACGATCTCGTGTGGCTGGGCGGAGAACCGGTCGACAAGGGCGTTAACGATGTCGGTCTTCTCCCGGAAGTCATCGAGCGCCCGACGGCCGATCTTCCAGATGGTGCGAATGTTGCCGCGGATTCGCTCGACGCCGGTCAGCTTGATCATTCCGACGTCCCCGGTGGTCGGGGTGTGCACCCCACCGCAGGCGACCCGGTCGAATCCTTCGATCTCCACGATTCGGATCACCCCCGTGACCTTCGGCGCCCGCCGCAGCCCCAGCGCGGGAATCTCGGCATCAGATGCTGAGAAGGCGCGGACGGCAAGGTTTCGGCAGACGGTGGTGTTGGCGAGCTCCTCAATGCCCTGCAGGTCCCGGTCTGGAATATCTGCGGAATCGCACTCCACCGTGGTATAGCGCTCTCCCTGGTGCACGGCGACGGTGTTGTACCCGCCCACGTGAATCATCGAAGCCGAGATGATGTGCTGCCCGGTGTGCTGCTGCATGTAGTCAAACCGGTGGTTCCAGTCGAGTTCTCCCCGCACGGAATCCCCCACCTTTGGAAAATCTCCCGGGTTTGCTTCGAGCAGATGAACCACGGTATCGCCCTCTTTCTGCACGTCCCGTACCGGAAACCCTGCGATGGAACCTCGGTCCGCCGGTTGGCCACCCCCTTCGGGGTAGAACGCGGTGCGGTTGAGTGCTAATGAGCATCTGTTTGCTGTTGTGGACACCGACACCACCTCCGCGTTGAAGTCACGGGCAAGCGGGTCGGCGTAATAGATCTTCTCGGTCATGGCGCCATAGTAGCGAACCGCGACGAGCGTGAAAACCAGCCGTCGCCAGGATCTGTGGCGGTCGCGTTGACAGCGAGGCCAAAGCGGGGTATGATGAGTGAATCACGATACAAGATGCTGTCTTATATTATGGGACAAACAACGCCACCAAGTGTCGTGTTTTTGCCCGGGCGGGAGGCCTCCGGTGAGCGTTCAATCGCTCGATCGCGCGCTCGACATTCTTGAGCTGCTCGCCGACCGACCAAACGGTCTCGGAGTGACCGACGTGGCAACGGCGGTAGGGCTTCACAAGAGCACCGCCGGGCGACTGCTGATCGCGCTGCGCGAGCGGGGCTATCTGGAGAAAGACCCCGCCACGTCCACCTACCGGATTGGCCTGAAGTGCGTTGATCTGGCCGGCTCCCAGCTCGATCACCTCGAGCTCAAGGTGGAGGCCAAACCCGCGATGTACGAGCTGTCGGCAACCACCGGCCAGACCGCATTTCTGGCCATTCTCAAAGACGATCACATGGTCTACGTCGAGAAGACCGAGGCGTACAACAGCCTGCGCCGCTACTCCATCATTGGGACGCAGGCGCCGCTCCACAGCACCGCATTGGGGAAGGCGGCCCTCATGGCGCTCCCCGCCGGCGAGCTGCAGCAGGTGGTGCGGAAATTGTGCTTTTCTTCGCGAACGCCGCAGACGCATCAGAATGCCGACACTCTGCTGGACGACCTGGCACGGTGTCGACTGCGGGGCTACTCGGTGGACGACCGGGAGAACGAGCCGGAGGTTCGTTGTGTTGCCGCTCCCATCATCGATTATCGCGGCCGCCCCATCGCCGCGGTCAGCGTCTCCGGACGGGCGGAACGCTTCACCGAGTCGTATATCGCCGACACGGGTGCCTCGGTTGCCGCGGCCGGCGCAATCATATCGCATCGCATCGGGTGGAGAACGCCCACCGGCATCGCCGGGCGCAACCCGGGATATCATGAGGAGGTAGCAGAATGACAGGAGGAAACGGGATGACCATACGGCCGAAGAGCGAGTGTCGCTGGGACGCGGTATCACTTGGAGAGATCATGCTCCGGTTGGATCCGGGCGAGGGAAGGGTTCGGACCGCCCGCAGCTTCACGGTGTGGGAAGGAGGCGGCGAGTACAACGTAACGCGCGGTCTCAAGCGCTGTTTCGGCCTGGACACCGCGGTGGTAACCGGGATTCCCGATAACGACGTCGGATACCTGCTGCAGGATCTGCTCTTTCAGGGCGGTGTTGACACCTCGCACGTGAAGTGGTTTCCGTTCGACGGGATCGGTCGCGATGTGCGCCTCGGACTCAACTTCACCGAGCGGGGTTTTGGGGTTCGCGGCGCCGTTGGAGTATCGGACCGCGCGAACAGCGCCGCGAGCAAGCTGAAGCGCGGTGACATCGACTGGAAGAAGGTCTTCCAGGATGAGGGCGCCCGCTGGTTTCACTGCGGGGGAATCTTTGCCGCCCTCTCGACGACCACGCCGGACGTAGTGCTGGAAGCGATGGAAGCGGCGCGAGCGGCAGGAACCATCATCAGTTACGACCTCAATTATCGCCCCTCACTCTGGAAGGCGGTTGGTGGTACAACGCGCGCCATGGAAATCAACCGTGAGATCGCGCGGTACGTGGACGTCATGATTGGCAACGAAGAAGACTTCACCGCTGCGCTGGGTTTTGAGGTCGAAGGCATGGGCAGCGACGTCACCGGTATTGAAATTGACAAGTTCAAGAATATGATCCGCCGCGTGGTTGCGGAGTTTCCCAACTTCCAGGCGGTTGCCACCACCCTGCGTGACGTGCACAGCGCGACGGTAAACGACTGGGGAGCGGTGCTCTACCACGGCGGCGAGTTCTACGAGTCGCAGAACCGGGCCCGTCTGGAAATCCTCGACCGGGTTGGTGGGGGAGACAGTTTTGCATCCGGGCTGATCTACGGGTTTCTCTCCGGAAAAGACGCACAGCAGTGCGTGGAGTACGGGGCCGCCCACGGTGCGCTCGCAATGACTACCCCGGGGGATACCTCGATGGCCTCTCTCAAGGAAGTAGAAAAACTGGTCGCCGGGGCGAGCGCCCGGGTGGACCGATAGGAGACCCACATGAACACAACAGAAGTCATTTCCCGGATTGCCGACTGCCGCCTGGTCCCGGTGATCAAGCTGGCCTCCGCCGACTCCGCGGTACCACTGGCTCAGGCACTGGCCGAGTCCGGTCTTCCGGTGGCTGAGATCACCTTTCGCACCGCAGCAGCGGGCGAAAGCATCCGGCGCATTGCGCGCGAGGCGCCGCAGGTCCTGCTTGGTGCGGGAACCGTGCTCACCGTGGACCAGATCAAGGAGGCGGTTGACGCCGGCGCGCAGTTCATCGTAACTCCCGGGTTCAACCCAAAGGTGGTGGATTACTGCGTATCCAACGGAATCCCCATTACGCCCGGGATCAACAACCCCACCGGTATCGAGGCGGCGCTCTCGTATGGCATCTCGGTGGTCAAGTTCTTTCCCGCGGAAGCCTCCGGCGGTACGAAAATGCTCAAGGCAATGTCGGCACCCTACGGTGATGTTCGCTTCATGCCCACCGGCGGCGTTGGGCCGGACAACCTTGGCGAGTACCTTGCCCTGAAGTCGGTGGTGGCGGTGGGCGGAAGCTGGATGGTTCCCGGCGACAAGATCAAGTCCGGCGATTTTGCCGCGGTTGGTGCGCTGGTGAAAGAGGCCGTCGCACTCGCGCGGTCGCTTCGCCCCTGAGCACCGCTCAGATGGTCGGGTTCAGTACGACGTAGATCACAAAGAGCACAACCGTGAGCACCGTATAGAGCGAAAGCACCGAGTGGACGTAGTCCCGCTCGGAGTGCGCGGTCTCCGGCATGAACAGCGGGATGATGTAGGGCGGTGGAAGCAGCAGGAACGTGACCACCGCCCGCTCGAAGGGCAGCGGCAGGTTGAAAACCCGGCGGATCAGGATCAGCACCACAAATGCGGCAATGGGGATCAGAGCCGCCAGCCGCAGCGCGATACCACCGATCGCTTCGCGAATCACCGCCCCCGAAAACCGCAGGCCATACCCGATAATCAGCAGGATGGCGGGGACGAGCATGCCACCGAGCAGTGACAGGGTTTCCAGCATGACCTGACCGGCTGCCGTCGCGCGCACCGCGCCTCGTGCTCCCGCTGCGTTCAACAGGAGGCCGGCGAGGATCCCGATAATGACCGGTGACCGGATGAAGCTTCCGGCGGTCTGGGCGATGCTCGCCGCCCCGTCTCTGCGACGCAGCAGCAGGGTGACAAATACAAACCAGATGAAGAGCTCGTGGCTCAAGTCTACGATGGCGATGTATCCCACGTATTGCATGCCGTAGGCCGCGGCAAAGAGCGGGATCCCGAGCATCCCGAACTCAAACCCCGTGGTCAGGAACGGATGGTACTTCCTGCCACGCCGGACGGCGTGCCCGCTCCACACCCCGTAGAACCAGAGCACAATACAGACGACCAGGATCGTCGCGAAGATCGTCAGGTACGACCAGTCGAGGTCCATATCAAAGAAGGCGCGAAACAGCACCGCCGGCAACGCAAGGTTTACCACGAGCTTCTTGAGCTCTTCCATGGAGCCGGCGGACACCAGGCCCACCCGACGGATGATCATGCCGGTTGCGATCAGAATCACTACGGGAGCAACTCGCACGAGGACCGCGACAATCGATGGTTGCATGCCGCGGATTTTACCACAGGCGTCGGCTTGTTCCTACAAGCGATCGGGCGTACAATGAACAACACAAAAACTCAGGAGAATCACCATGTATCGAGCAGACGAAACCCGCTACGAGAAGATCCCGTACAACCGCTGCGGCCGAAGCGGCCTCAAGCTTCCGCCCGTGTCGCTGGGGCTCTGGAACAACTTTGGCGGCGATCGGGCCTACGAGAACGGACGGAATATGGTGCTTCGCGCCTTCGATCTGGGAGTAACCCACTTTGACCTCGCCAACAACTACGGCCCGCCTCCGGGTGCCGCGGAAGAAAACTTCGGCAAGATGATGAAACAGGATCTCGCCTCCTATCGCGATGAGCTCATCATCTCAACCAAGGCGGGGTACGATATGTGGCCCGGCCCCTACGGATGTTTCGGGTCGCG
Source organism: Spirochaetales bacterium (assembly GCA_007130025.1). Lineage (GTDB taxonomy): Bacteria > Spirochaetota > Spirochaetia > DSM-27196 > PWMO01 > PWMO01. The sequence goes on from SLTF01000464.1 coordinate 13,503, forward strand.
CAAGTACCTGCTGGCCAGTCTGGACCAGAGCCTTGCGCGAATGGGGCTCGAATACGTTGACATTTTCTACTCGCACCGGTTTGATCCCGATACGCCGCTCGAAGAGACGATGAGTGCTCTTGCTACCGCGGTTCAGCAGGGCAAGGCGCTCTACGTGGGGATCTCGTCCTACTCGGCCAAAAAAACCGCCGAGGCGGCCTCGATCCTGCGGGACATGGGCGTGCGCTGCCTCATCCATCAGCCCTCCTACTCCATGCTCAACCGCTGGATTGAAGCCAATCTCCTGGACGAGCTGGAGAAGCAGGGCATCGGGTGCATCGCGTTTTCGCCGCTCGCGCAGGGGCTGCTCTCAAACAAATACCTGGGGGAAGTGCCGGAAGACGCGCGGATCCACACCGCGTCGCAGTTCTTCCGCCCTGACTTCGTGAACGATGAAAACCTCGCCAAAGTGCGAGCGCTCAACGAGATCGCGCGAAAGCGCGGGCAGTCATTGTCGCAGATGGCGATCGCATGGGTGCTGCGCGACAGCCGCGTTACCTCTGCTCTGATCGGCGCAAGCCGCGTGGAGCAGGTCGAAGAGAACCTGAAGGCGTTGGAAAACCTGACGTTCACGCCGGAGGAGCTCGCCGAGATCGACCGCTACGCGACCGAATCCGGCATCAACCTCTGGGCGTCGTCGAGTCAGGCCGGCTGACCGGTTGGGTTCGTCCGGCCGGGAAGCGTGGCCGAGCGGACAAGCACAATGTTCGCACCACAAAAAAACGCCGCTCCGGGAAGCCCGGGCGGCGTTTTGTTATTGAGACCTGGTGTCGTCGATCAGCTGACGATGATCGCCTCTACCGGGCAGTCGCGGGCGGCTTCGCTCACCGCATCCGTGAACTCGGCGGGTACATCGGGGGTGATTACTTCGGCGACGTCGTCGCCCATCTCGAACACCTCGGGTACCTGGCTCGTGCAGAGTTCGCACGCAGTACACAGATCGGCATCAATCTTTACCTTCATCATACGCTCCTTTGGTATGGGTTAACCGTGTGTGGTTGTTATTCGGTAGTCTAAGGGATTAGACTGGTGCTGTCAAGAAAACGCGCGCAGTCAAGGGACCAGACGGTGGCGCGGCGACGATCACCGGCTCATCGTATTTTAACGCGCAAGGAGTATTGAACCACCATGAATCCAACACGAGTACTGGTAATCTGCGTTCATAACAGTTCCCGAAGCCAGATGGCCGAGGAGTATCTTCGCACGTACGGCGGCGACCGGGTAGTGGTCGAAAGCGCCGGGATCGAACCGGGAAGTCTCAACCCGGTGGTCGTCGAGCTCTTGAAGCGCGACGGCATCGATATCTCCGGCAAGGCGACCCAAAGCGTGTTCGATCTGCACGCGGCCGGCAAGCAGTACGACTACGTCATTGCCGTCTGCAGCCCGGAGGCCAAGGAACAGTGTCCGATCTTTCCCGCCGAGAAGGAGCGCCTGCACTGGCCGTTTCCCGATCCGTCGGCGGTAACCGGAAGCTTCGAAGAAAAGGTGAAGGCGGTCGAGCCAATTCGTGATCAGATCCGTGAAGCGGTCCAGGAGTTTGTTCGCACCCGCCTATGACCGTGCGCCCCGTTGTGGAACCGTGGAAACTGGTCATTCGCTCGGTTGTGCTGCTGGGCCTTGTCTTCGGCGCCACGGTGGTAGTCCGTCTTCTGGATGTGCCGATTGAAGAGTTTGGCCGGCGTGCGGTTGCTCGCGGCGGCCTCGTGGGGGTCTTCGCCTTTGTGTTTCTGGTCGATACGTTTGTGGTGCCGGCCTCGCTTGACCTGCTCTTTCCGGTGACCATGGACTGGCCGCCGGTTCCCCTGCTGTTGGTAATGAGTGTTGCGTCGATTCTCGGTGGCTGCGCCGGGTACTGGATCGCACGGGGTTTCAGTCGGTGGCGCTACGTCGCGCGGACGGTGGCCGCGTACCGGGCGCGCGGTGAGCACATCATCGAGCGATACGGTATCTGGGCGGTGGTGCTCGCGGGGCTTACTCCCATTCCGTTTTCTACCGTCTCATGGATTGCGGGGATGGTTCGCATGCCGCCGGGCCTCTACGCCCTCGGCGCCCTCTCGAGGGCACCGCGCATCGTGATCTACTATCTGCTGATCCGCGCGGGGCTCACGCTCATCGGGTAAGTCCCGCAAACTCGTACAGCAGGGCGATTTCATCGGCCCACCGATCGGGATCGACGGTCTCCAGCACCAGCGGCATGTCATCCAGGCGAGGATCCTGCATCATCGCCCGGAAACCGGCAAGTCCGATGGTTCCTTCCCCGAGGCTGTGGTGACGGTCCTTCCGGCTTCCAAGCTCGACCTTGGCGTCGTTTACGTGTACTCCGCGCAGATACTCCAGGCCGATGATCCGCTCGTACTCGTCCATCATCGCATTCCAGCCGTTGGCGGTGCGGATGTCGTACCCTGCGGCAAATACGTGGCAGGTGTCGATGCAGACCCCCACGCGCTCTTTGCAGACCACCTGATCGATGATGGCCGCAATCTGCTCGAATCGGTAGCCGATGTTGGAGCCCTGCCCGGCGGTGGTTTCGATGACGAGTCGCACCCGGGAAGCAGCTCCCGTGTCGGTGGCGCGGTGAATGGCATTGATCCCCGCGGCGATCGTCGCGATGCACGCGGCCTCATCCACCTGGTTGAGATGCGCGCCGGGATGGAAATTCACCGCCACAAGGCCAAGCTGTCCGGCGCGAACAACCTCGTCCTCCAGTGCCGCCACGCTCTTGGCGCGCGTTTCGTCGTTGGGAGAGCCAATATTGATGAGGTAGCTGTCGTGGGGAAGAACGTGGAGCGGATCAAAACCGCACTCGTCCAGGTTCCGGCGGAACCCAGTTATGCTCTCCTCGGAAAGCGGTTTGGCGTTCCACTGCCGCTGGTTCTTGGTGAACAGGGCAAAGGCGCGGGCGCCGATATCACGGGCGTTCAGCGGCGCGTTCTCCACACCGCCGGATGCGCTCACGTGGGCTCCAATGAATTTCATTCCGTGCAACCTCCAATCTGACGTGGAATCGACGCGGATACGTGATACCTTCACACTATGCGCATTGTTTGCCGGCTTCGACAACCGGGTTTGAGTTGGTGGGAGTGCTATCCTCTTGAAGCGTAACCCCGTGACGCAGCTTGCCGCCGGATCCCGTTCGGTACTCGCCCGATTGCTCATGATCGTACTGTGCGCGATAACGCCGGTTTTTGGTGTTGTGCTCTGGACGGGATTCCAACTCCAGCGCACCACGCAGGAACAGGCGGTCGACAAGGCGGTCCAGGCGCTTTCCTCGATCGAGAATCAGCAACGAATGGTGTTTCATTCGTCCCGGCAGCTGCTGGTCAGCCTTTCGCTCTGGCCCTCGATCGACGAGCGAAACACCGAGCGGCTCAACAGTCTGCTGGCGGATCAGCTCTCGGTTCACGGAACGTACGCGACAATCGTGATCGCGGACCCCAACGGTTGGATCTTCGCGTCGGCCCACCCGGGAACCGAGGGATTCAGCGTCGCCGACCGGGACTATTTTCAACGGGCGATGGAGACCGGCCGTTTCTCGGTAGGATCGCTGGTGTCCAGCCGCACCACAGGGTCTCCCGTTGTTCCCTTTGTATTGCCGGTGTTCGACGACGCCGGCGAGTTTGATGCGTTGATCATCGCCTCGTACCTGATTGATGACTATCACGCGCTCTTCTCGGGAGGGGCCGTGCCCCCGGGCTGGACCGCCGAAATCATCGATCGAAACGGCATCTATCTGTTTCGCTACCCGCTCGTTGCGGCCACACCGCTTGGAACTTCCGTCGACCCGTCGCTGCTTGCACTGCTGAGGTCAAGCCCTCGAGTGCGGGAAACGTGGACCGACCCCCTGGGGAACGAACAGTTTGTAGTGTCGGCCGCAATTCCCGCCGATCCGCTGACGGATCTTCCCGATCTGTACCTTCTGGTGCGCGCGCCCGCTGAAACCATTTTTCTCCCCGGGCGGGGGATCGTCTGGAACCTCGCAACCCTCGCGGTGTTGTCTCTTGCGTTTGCCGCCGCGGTGACCACGGTGCTGGGTCGACGTACCATCATCCGGCGTCTGAATCTGCTTGTGGCCGCCTCGGATGCCATCGCCTGTGGAGATCTCTCGGTGCGAAGCGGGGTGGCGCACGATCGCGGAGAGATTGGCGCGGTGGCGGCCGCGTTTGACGCCATGGCCGAAGCGCTGCAGGCGCGCGAAGAGGCG
>SLTF01000196.1 GCA_007130025.1 Spirochaetales bacterium
GGGGGATCAAGAATTACGGCTGGAGTATCACTGCGTCACAGCGGAATTCCCGAGCCAAGCGCTTCGTGGACAATACTGCCACGCTTGTCGCGATAGTCGCGGATCTCCTCAGGTGACTTCAGGCACCTCGGCATCTATGCCCATTCTTGCCAGCTGAAGTCTGCAGCTGCTGGACAGAGGGAGGCGTTCCCTGGGTTCAAGCTGGTGTGAGACAACGGCGAGAATGTCGTAATCGCTGTCAGAACGAAAATCCTCTCTCGCCCGCGAGCCGAAGAGCACGATCTGTTCCGCGCCGGTAATGTTCTGAACGACTTGTTTGATTATCTCGGTCATTGCTTTGTTTATTGTAGCATGCGCGCCGCGGCCACGCTGATTCCCGACAGAGGGAGAGGATTGCACCGGCAGCCGGCACTGCTCAATCGCCATGTACACGAACGAACTCGTCGGGTGAAACGCCCGCCTGTTTCAGCAGACCAACGAGAGTGCCAACTTTTAACTCGCGGTGATTGGGGACCACGCAGCCCATTGAGCCTCGGCGCAAGACTATGTGGCTCCCGCGTTGACGCGCCACAACGAAGCCCAGGCGCTCCAGAACTCGAACGACTTCTGCTCCCGAAACGACGGGAAGCTTAGGCATGAGCGGGAACCTGGAATGTTGTCAAAAACGGTCGCCCAGTGGCGGAGAGGGGGAATTCCTCCAGATACAGCTGGGTTGCCTCTCGCAGATTGTTCAGGGCCTCCTCGACGGTCTCACCTTGTGTGGTGGTACCCGTCTCAGGGTTGAATGCGATATACCCGCCTTCAGCGGCGGGCGTCAGAACTGCCGATAGTTCCATCGTGATCTCCATGTGGAAACGTCGTTGACAACGCGCTTGATTATCTCGGTCATTGGTTTGGGTATTGTAGCACGCGCACGTCGGCCGCGCCGATTTTTCACAGAGGGGGTAGCGGAAGCGCGTCGCGCGAAGCACGACCTCTGGAGCGAGGGGGAGACTTCCCCCTCTTGTACCGACTTCTTGAACCAGGGGCCGATCAGCTGCCTTGCGCCACAATCCCTCGGTAGTTTAGGCTTACATGAACACTTCGTCGTGTACGCGGTGCAAACGGATGATCCGGGGAATCTCGTCCTCGCTGTCGTAATGGCCTTTGAGTGCGTCGATTACGGCTTTCTTCAGATCCTGCATGGAATCAGCTTCTGTGAAGATGCTTACGCCGAGCGCACGGGCGGTCAGACCTCCTTCGGGGTCATCTTCAACAACAAAAATGATTTCTTCAGGTCGTTGCGTATTCATTGCGGATGGACCCTGGCGGTGCCAACCAGCTCCTATGCGAACAGAAGGCGGCGACCTTTGGGTGTGGGGATAGGATCACCGTATTCTTTGGCGGTTTCCAACCAGAGTTGAGCCGCCGACTTCGCATGTGCAAGCGCCTCTTCGTGGCTTTCGCCGTGTGCCATACAGCCGGGCAGCTCGGGAATATCTGCTACGTACGCTGCATCTTCTTCACTCCAAAAAATGATGATTTCGTATTTACCCATCGATCTCTTCTCCTAGCCTGTACCGAACGATAATGTCGCGTACCTGCTTTACCTGATATGGTTTCGCATGCTTCCCATCACGCTGAAGGTTCAGCCTTTCGAGAACGCCGGACCGTCGAAATACGTTGTGGCTTCCCTTCGTCCGCCGCTCAAAGCCGATTCGTTCCAGCAAGCCACACACGTCATCGAACGCTAAACTCGAGTCATTGGCGCCGTTGATAATTTGATTATATACCTTTCGCCATCTGTTCACATTTTGCCCCTTGAGGTGGTTTCGAAAAACCGGTTCTGTTCGCCGGCTTGCCCATAGGGGTAGCGGGGGTAGCGAAATAGCGTCGCGCGAAGCGCGACCTCTGAAGCGAGGGGGAGACTTCCCCCTTCCTGTAATCACTATGCCGGCTCGCCGGACGGTGCGTTAAGAACCGGACTCTTCTCCAGCAACGCCGCAAGCACGACACTGGAGTCGACGTAGTGCTTCATGAATCAGCGCGTTCTTCGGACAGAAGCTCGGTGACGCTGCCTCGAAAACTGGGGACGGAGACCGGCTTGAACGCGTTGCTCGACGGGCGCTCGACCGGATCGTCATGCGTCACCGGCTGAACCACGGCGATTGGGCGTTTGTGCTCGGTAAGAACGATGGCTTCTCCGGATTTCATTTCACGCAACTGCCGCGCCATGGGCGCCTTGAATTGGGATACTCTGAGGGCTTTCATCGGTCATTTATGGGTCAAATTATTGGTTTCCGTCTACGGCCGGTGTTTTGTGTTCCGCACCTCGCCCGCGAGGCGGATACGCTGCAGCGTGGTGATCCCGAAACTCAGGGAGATCTCTGCGCCAGGGTGTCCGCGTCTATTGCGCGGTGCGCGCAAAACGGGTAGCGTCAGAGCTCCGGCGGAATCTGCCTTGCACCCGGTTGTCTGGCTACTCCTCGACCAACTCGATGCCGGGAATGTATTTGAAGTCAGATATGTTCCGTGTGAACAGCGGAAGGCCCAGCACGAGCGCTGTTGCGGCAATGAGTGCATCCGGGATAAGGAGGCCGTGGCTTTTCGCGTACAACGTAATCAGTTCTACCGCCTTTTCGGAGATATCTTCATCGATGTGCACCACCCGCATTCCAGAGACGAACGCTACGCTCGATGCCACGCTCTTTCCCGTATTTCTTCAAGACTTACTTCACGGTCTCGCCACATTCCGAAAAGCTCTTCGGGAGCATCGTTCGTCCGACCTTTCGGTCCGTCGTCTTCGCGCAGACGTAACGAGCGGACAACGGACTCAATGATCTTCACGCGATCGGTGTAACTGAGCTGTTGAATCTCTTTGAGAATTCTACGAGTGTTTGGATCGGCCATTGCGTCACCTCTTTGCTATACTATACCGCTTAACACTCGGTAACTTATAGCCGCCGCTTTTCGGGCGGCGCTGAAGATCTCGCGCGCGGCGGCCGCGCTGCGTCTCAACAGAGGGGGTAGCGAAAGAGCGTCGCGCGAAGCGCGACCTCTGGAGCGAGGGGGAGACTTCCCCCTCCTGCACAACAAGCGACCTAAGCCCGGGTGAGCTCCGGCGGCCCCTGACACCAAGGAGCGATTCTGGACTCGCCCGGCTCGCCGAGCAGGAGCTGTATCTCCGGCGGCTTGGGCAGCGGCGCGCGGTAGTAGGGCTCCCTCCGGGCCGTGTCCACCGGCTCCTTGACCAGCGCATGAAAGCCCAGATCGATTACGAGCTCCAGAAGGTTCCCCTCTCCCCGGGCGTTGATGTAGGTGCGATAGAGGTGGGGGAACATGGGCTTTGGGTTTGGGGGTTCTCCGCTACTGAGCGTTCAGGGCGCTTACGCTTTTGTCCACGTCCAGCGAATAGCTCAGAATGGTGGTCAAGTCCATGCGAGACGACGCGTTCAGGATTTCGATGCCCGCTATCCGTCCTTCTGCGGTGGTATCGACGTTGATTCCATCAGACAACTCGATCGCGCCATCTGGAGTTTCCTCGCTTAGTTCGATATACAACGCGTCGACGGCATCATCGTAATGCACTTTCATGGGTTTTTCGCATGTCGAGAAACGATGATTTTCATTGAACCTACCCGGAAAATCGCATCGAGTCATCCGTGCGTCTACGCTTGGGTTGCGGAAGAGCATTGCGCGGAAAGCGACTTCGTGCGAGGGGGAGACTTTCCCCTCATGTACCCACACTTGGCACCGGCAACGTCATCGGTAGTGAGCCAAGCGGGCGTCCAAGCTACTCTACATACCGGACGATTTCGCGGTCCGTCTTGATAAGCTCATTTACGACGGTCGAAATATCCGTTCCTTTCCGATCAGCGATTTCTTCGACGAACTGTTGGACTTCCGATTCCAGATATACCGGGATGCGGAACTTCGCGTCCTTGTTGTAGAATTTTCCTCTCATTCCTTGGGAAAAGTCATACTCCGACTTCATATCAAACCCCTTGATAGGCCACTGTTTCGCGTCTGGTCGCCTTGCGAGCTGAGAAAACCCTGATTCTGGTCTCACTTGCGTCGGTGTGCTCGAAGGTGTGGTGAACGACGAGAAGCGTCCCGTTGGCTGCGATTCCCATCGTAACCCATCGATCTTCGGTTGCGCTATGGTCCATGTCGAACACCGTAACGGCTCGAGGGTCACGGATTACTGTGCACGCCAAGGCGAAGCTTACACCGTGTTTTCGCAGGTTTTGGTCAGCTTTGTCGGGATCCCACTCGAATGCGTAGTTGATAACGAGACCTCATATACGCGACATGTTCTGGCTGCCATATCCAGTTTGGTGCTGGTCGCGCGTTGTACGAGAGCTTGGGTTCCCACGCGCGGACGAGGGGGTAGCGAAAGAGCGTCGCGCAGAGCGCGACCTCTGCAGCGAGGGGGAGACTTCCCCCTTTTGTACCGACTGCGTGAACCAGGGGCGGTCACCGTTTCTCGCTGTGTGCCGCACCGTCCGGCGCAGGTCGCGGATAGTCCGCGTCCAGATGGCGCTCGACAATCCGCCCTGCCACCACGCCCGGGAGACTCCCCTCGGCCGCCGAAACCTCACCCAGGCGATTCCGGGTGGCCGTGGGCACCTCTACGACCATGCGGCGGGTGGGGCCAGGGTCCGGGTCGCGGCGGTTCCACGGCAGAGCGTGGCCCTCTCTAAGCAGCTCTTCGCTCAAGGTGAGGTCGCTGTCGGGCAGATATACGACGCCAATCCATCGGCGCCACTTGCCCAAGCGAGAGGAGATCAGCTCTGCCGTACCGCGCGCCGCCGACAGGCGTTTGCTGGTGTAGCGGTACGCCTCGTACCCGGGGTCTCCGTACTTCCAGTTGGCCCGCGTAAGCTCCGGCGGATGCGCTGCACCGTGGTGATCCCGAAGCCCAGGTCGATCTCTGCGTCGAGGGTGTCTCCGTCGATGACGCGGACGACTCCAAAGGGGTAGCGCCAGAGCTCCGGCGGGCCCTGGCCTGGCGGCATGATGGGGGGTTCACCC
>SLTF01000370.1 GCA_007130025.1 Spirochaetales bacterium
AAACCTCACGCTCGGGCCGCATGCCGTGAGCCTGATTGTTACGCAGGGCGGTGTGCCCTACTCGGTGCAATTCAATTTCGCGATCGTGGAGAACTGACCAGATGAGAACGCCGCAGCACCCCTCGCAACCGTTTGCGCAGATTACCGCGATAGTTGTACTTACCCTTGCGGTGGCCGCCTGCATCAATCCGTTCTCTTCGGCCGATCGGGATTCCTCTGTGGATGGAAGTTCGCGATTCGGCCGGTTGGAGCTCCGTCTTGCCGAGGAAGGGATCGGAGCACAGACGGTGCTTCCCGGACCCGTCACGCCTGACGCCTACGACGTAATCCTGACTCGAGACGGCTTCGACGATGTCGCTGTGCTGGGCGTTGCATCCACAACGGTAACGGTTCCGGGGCTCGAGGTCGGCGAGTGGTCCCTTGTGGTTACCGCGTTTATCGCAGGGCAGTCGGTCATGCGTACCGCGCCCGACCTTACGGTAGAGATCCAGACGGGAGTGAATACGTTTCCCGTGCAGTTGCTTCCCATCTCTGAGGGAACCGGATCGATCTTGGTCACGGTCTCCTGGCCCGCCGGGCTGGTTAATGGATTTGATGCCGGGAGTTCCAGCATCAGTGACCTGCTTGGTGGTCCGCCGGCGCCGATCACGGGCGATGTCTCGATCACCGGAAACACTCTCACGTATGAGAACGCAGCGATTGGCGCCGGGTTCTTCCAATTGCGGATCGTGCTCACCAACAACGGGGTTGTGGTTGCGACCGTGTTCGAGATCGTGCATGTGTATCAGAATCTGCAGTCGACGAAGACGATCGCGCTCACCGCGGCGCAGATCTCGGCGCCACCGGCGGCACCTGAGAGTCTCTTCCTCGAGCAGGTCAGTCCGACTATCGTGCGGCTCACGTGGAACGACGCATCGAACACCGAAACCGGCTTTCGGGTGTTCCGCGACGGGACGCCGGTAACCGATCTGCCGGCAGGTTCCCAGACCTACGACGACACCGGATTCACCGCGGGCGCCAACACGCTGTACGAGGTTCGCTCGTTCAACACCTTCGGGGAATCGAGCCCTCTCTCGGTCGGTCCGGTTATCCCAATTGGTGCCGTGACGCTCGCTGCACCCGCGATCAGCGCCACAAGCGTGCCCACGCGACCGCTGTTCGAGTGGAGCGGTGGCGACGGCGCGACTGCGTTCGACCTGTACGTCGAAGACCAGTCGGCCAACATCGTGTTTCAACAGTTTGGCATCGCCGGATCCAGCTATCAGACTACGCTTGCGCAACAGTTAACGCGGGACACCACCTACAACTGGTACGTGGTGCCTCGAAACGCAACACTTACGCAGATTCCCGCGGGCGGCTCACAGCCGTTTACCGTGCGGGGTCCACTGCTCTTTGTGGGGCCAGGGGGAGTCGACGATCTTCAGCGCGGTGCGGCACCAGCGCTCCGGTATGCGACCGTCACGTATGCGCTGCAACAGGCGCTGAACGGTGACGAAATCCGCATTGCCGCTTCTCCCGGAGGAACCACCTACCAGGGACCGTTCACCGTGAATCGCGACACTACGCTTTCGGGTAACTGGAATGAAGCGTTCACTGTTCAATCCGCGGCGAACACGGAAACCAGGTTGACCAGCGATACTCAGACTACGGTGACTATCAACGGTGGTCCAACAGTCAATCTGCGCAATCTCGAGATCACGAACGAGCTCGATGGCACCCTCGCGGCGAACACGGTGTGGGTTGTGGATGGTCAGTTGATCGTTGAGACGGCACGGCTTCGAGTTGAGAGTCTCACGACGGGCACGGCACGTGCCATCCTCATGAGCGGCGATTCGAATCTGACGGTACAAGGTTCCGAGATCTGGGCCGGGATCGCGGGCTCTCCGGGCAGCCGCGCGGGAATCGAGGCCGCTTCAACCTACCGCGGAACCATGGTAATTGGTGGGCCGGATCCCGGCGATGGAAACGTGTTCCGGGCGTCATTCAGCGGCGCGACCTCCGCGATGATTCGAGTGAATCAGGATACCGGTGACGATGCTCCCACCATAACAATTCTTGGAAACGAGTTCGAGCAACTCACGAACTCCGGGGGGCAGTTTGTTCACACGGTTCGGCTCGATAACCGGAACGCGATGGTGTTGGTTCGCGATAATCGAATCACTGGTGGTTCCAACACCGGGATGGGGGAGGTTGTTGGGATTCGAGTTCAGGTTGGTAGTGGCAATGCGATGGTCGCACGCAATACGGTGCAGATGGGTAACAATCTCGATTCGCTGAATATCGGCATCCAGATTGCCGGTGCGGCGGGCGGTACAGTCCTAGTCGATGCAAATCGAATAGCGCTGCCCCTTACGGAAGTGGCCGACATGTGGAACTTCGGAATCGCGACCACGCGCCCCGCGCGCATCTCCAACAACGTGATCGAGCAAAGCGGAGTCGCAGCGTCGACTCTTGGGTTCCGCGGAATCGATGTGTTTTCCCCGAATGTCGAGGTGATTCACAACACGATTGTGAACCGGAACCCAAACAATGCCAATGCGAATCTCATTGCCGTGGGGGCAGACTTTGGAACCGGATTCACCGCTGCGAATAACCTGCTGTGGGCGGAGGGTAGCATCACCGGAGGAATACGCGTGAATGGAACCGCCCAGCCACAGGTGATCTGGAACAACTCGTTCTTCGGTCTTCAGGCCCTGCCGTTCTTCTTTGTGAACGGGCTTTCGGTCAACGACCTGAACGGTCAACCGTTTGGTGCCGGGAATACTGAAGTGAATCCGTTTATCGCCTTGAACGAAGCCATCGACAGTGATCAGTGGTATTCGTTCACCGTGAACAGTCCCAATGACGTAACGGCCGGCGGAACCATCGAGTTCGTGCCAATCGTCGATACCGACATTCTCGGTGTGCAGAGAGAGGGCCCGGTTGTCAGTATCGGGGCGTACGAGAACAACTGAGGTGGCGCAGAGACTCCCGTGTCTTGGCGGGAGTCTCCGCTTGCGCTCTCAGCGGGTGACCTCTGTATCACCACAACCCCCTTCTCTCTGCAAAAGTAGAGCCGGCTTTTGTAAAATCAAAAAGCTACACTTGTACGCATGAACATCATTCCGCGAAGCATCGCAGGGCCCGTGCTGTGGCTCTTCGGTCGAATCCTGTGGTGTAGGTGAATGGGCCGCGGCAGGCGGACACTATGACGGGTGCCGACGAGTTGACGCTGGTGCGGGCGTTCTTTGGGATCGAACGGCGGTGAAGACGCTTCTCCGACTCCGTAAATTCTTACCCATATCTCGTGACAAACTCACACATCTCTCATATACTCCCGCCATGTCAAAACGGTTGCTTCTGGTGGAGGACGACGCGATTGTCGGTCTGGCCACCCAGCGGATGCTGGGGGCAACCGGGTTCATCGTTGACGTAGCCAACTCGGGCGAGCGCGCCGTGGAAATGGCGCTCGGTGAGCCGGGCTACGACCTCGTATTGATGGACATCAACCTTGGTCGGGGGATCGACGGAACCGAGGCCGCCGAGCGCATCATACGTGAGCGTGATGTGCCCATCCTCTTCCTTTCCAGCCACACCGAACCTGAAGTGGTAGAGAAGACCGAGCGGATCAGCTCCTACGGCTACGTGGTCAAGAGTTCCACTCCTACCGTCCTCGTTGCGTCCATCAAAATGGCTTTCAAGCTGCACGCGGCCAAACAGTCGGTGATCGACGCCGAGCGACTCATCCAGCACGAGAGGGACAACCTGGAAGCGATCATGGCGGCGTCGCCCGTCGGCATGATTGTGATCAACCAGGATCTGGTGGTCATCCGCGCGAACGGCGCCGCGGAGCAGATCTCGGGGCAGCCATTGTCGGCCATGCAGGACCCGCGATGCGGTGACTTTCTTGGGTGCGTGCAGCGATTTGCCAAGCCCCGCGTGTGCGGACACACCGAGCACTGTGCAATCTGTACGCTGAATCAGGACATCATCACCACGTTGAATGAACGGGTCACCATCGCGCAGCAGGACGCCGAGTTCGTCGTTGAACACAACGGCACGCGCGAGGCGCGGGTGTTCCGATACAGCACCGCAGCGGTCACCATAACCGGTGAACCGGCGGTCCTGGTAACGCTGGAAGATGTGACGGCGATCCGCGCTGAAGCGGAGCGGAACCGGCTGCTCTCCACCATCGCTGACAGCGACAGCAACGTGGTCATCATCACCGATGCCGATCGCAAGACCGTCTGGATGAACGAGGCGGGCGTCCGGCTGACCGGCTACGCGCTCGAAGAGGTGCTGGGGCAAAATCCCGGCGAGCTGCTGCAGGGAGAGAACCCGGATCAGGAACTCAAGGTGAAGCTGTCCGACGCGCTGAACGCCGGTAAAGCGATTCGTACCGAGATCCTTAACTACACCAAGGACGGCCGGGCGTACTGGATCAGCATGGACATCGAACCGGTCCGCGACGAGCAGGGTACCGTGACTCATTTTGTGGCCATTGAGTACGACGTGACCGAACGGCGGGTATTCGAGCAGAAACTGATTTCCCAGGACCGTCGTATTCAGGCGATTGTGGACCGCACGTCCGACGGAATCGCAATCCTCAACCGCGACGGCGTGGTGGAGTACGTAAACCCTGCGTATACGAGGCTGACCTGTTATCCGCCTGAGGAAGAGCTCGGGAGTGGGCCGACCGCGATATTTGCCTCGCTTCACCCCGACGACGCAAACATGGTGTTCGAGAACGTCTACGCGGCGCTGCGGGATCAGGCGAGTGGGATGATCTATCGCTACCGGTTTCTCACCGGTGAGGGGCGCTACATTTGGCGGGAAGATCGCGTTGTCTGCTTCTACGATCAGGATGGGAAGGTGGAACAGTCCTACGTCTTCGCCCGTGACATTTCGGATCTTCGCCCCCAGGCGGCAACGTTCCAGACCGTGAACTGACCGGCGGCCCTTGCGCCGTGCACGGCATTTCATTATCGTACCGCCATGAATCAACCTCCTCGCTCTTCCTCATTACGATTCACCGCCCTGGACTACGGGTGCGTCGCGGCCTTTCTGATTTACTCCGCCAGTGTTGTGGTGACGCCGATTTCGCTGGTCTCGCTGGCGCGCGAACTCGGCTTTTCGCTCACCGGCGGTGGTGGTGTGGAAGGAATCCGCACGTCGTTAATTGTGGCTGCACTGCTGGTCAGCGGCCTGGTTGCCGCCCGCTGGGGGAAGGTGCTCTCGGTGGGTGCCAGCTCCATTGTCCTGGGACTGGGGTTGCTCGCGTACTCCTTCGCGCCGGCGTACGGAATTGTCCTGCTCGCAGCGGCCTTCGTGGGCGTGGGCGGGGGAATCATTGAGGCGCTCATCAACCCGCTGGTGCAGGACCTGCACCCCGAGGACTCGGGGCGCTACCTGAACACGATCAACGCCTTCTTCTCTGTTGGCATCCTCTCGACCGTGCTGGTCAGCGGAGAGCTTCTCACCCGGGGGGTGTCGTGGCGAGTGGTGATGGCGGGGCTCGCCGTGATCAGCATCGTGACCGGAGCGGCGTTCATTGCCTTTGACCGCCGGTCTCCCTTCGTGCGCTCTCACCGTGCGGTTGACGTTCTGGGGCACAAGGCGGCGATCCTTCGTCATCCGCGCTTCTGGATCTTCTTCCCCATGATGTTCCTTGCCGGTGGGGCGGAAGCCGCGCTCACCTTCTGGAGCGCGAGCTATATCCAGCTGCACTTCGGGCTGCTGCCCCGCATGGGCGCGATTGGCACCGCCTGTTTTGCCGCGGGCATGATCGTGGGGCGGATGGGAAGCGGCTGGCTCGTTCCCCAGCACCGGCTCTGGCATCTGCTGTTCGCCTCGGCGGTCCTGGGCACCGTCTTCACCCTGCTGGTACCGATGGCGGGTTCGATCGTGCCGCTGCTGGGGGTGCTCTTTCTCTCAGGCCTCTCCATCGCCTGTTTCTGGCCCAGCATCCAGTCCTACTCGGTGGACCGGATGCCGCTGGACTCCACCTCACTCTTCATTCTGCTCTCGTGCGGCGGGATGCCCGGCTTTGGCGCGGTATCGCTGGTCATGGGGATCATCGGCGACCGCTACGGTCTGAACGCCAGCCTCTACGTTATTCCCGCACTGCTCGCGCTGCTTTCTCTGTTGCTGCTCATCGAGCGGCGGTGGCGTCCGCGCTGATTGCCAGCCGCACCGCATCGGCGTAGGCAACCACGTCCGGGTGGTAGCGGCCCGCTTTCAGCAGCAACCTTCGCGCCTCCAGCGCATCGCTGGCACCGCCGGTATCTTCGGCGCGACCGGGGCGCACCGCTCCGTGCGCGAGCAGAAGGTTCAGCATCATCAGCGCGTTGAAGTAGGAGAGCCCGGCCGCTGCGGCCGCCGCGAGCAGGGCGCGATCGTCGGAGACAAGTGGCAGTCCGGTGGTGAGCGCGCCGGCGAGGAGCAGACGGTCGGCGTCGCTCAGCCCACGGGCGAGAGAATCGTCCGGCGCCACCGACGCGGGAAGCAGAAGCACGGGCGCGTCGGCGTAGCCGGTTTCGGCGAGCACCGGCTTCACCGTGAAGAGCCGGCAGCAGGCGCCGAGTGCGTCGAGGATGCCCGCCTTGTTGCAGATGATCATCGACGAAGCATCGATGCAGAGAGAACCGGATGACCGCAGCCGCGCAATGTCGTCGCGAACTCGCTGTGGATCGGGAACGGGAACAACCATAGTGAGCCCAGCCTATCGGCGTGAGATGTGCCGGGTCAAGGAGGAGAGATGGAACCACAATGGCTGACGTGGGCCAAACGGCTGAACGCGATTGCGCAGAACGGCCTGACCTATACCGAGAGCGGCTATGACCGCGACCGCTACGTCGAGATCCGCCAGATTGCTGCAGCGATTCTGGCGGAGCACACCAGCATCCCTGCCACACAGATCGTCGATCTGTTCGAACAGGAGACCGGATATCGTACACCGCGGATCGACGTACGGGTTGGGGTCTTTCAGGATGATCGGGTACTGCTGGTTCATGAAAAGATCGACAACTGCTGGGCGATGCCGGGCGGATGGGCCGACGCAGGATTGTCTCTGCGCGAGAACGCAGAAAAAGAGGTGCGCGAGGAAGCAGGGC
Source organism: Spirochaetales bacterium (assembly GCA_007130025.1). Lineage (GTDB taxonomy): Bacteria > Spirochaetota > Spirochaetia > DSM-27196 > PWMO01 > PWMO01. The sequence continues at coordinate 7,092 of SLTF01000370.1, forward strand.
TCATCGTGACCGCAACGCGCCTGGTTGCGGTGCTCGACCGAAACCGGAACGGGCACCCTCCGTCACCGGATGATTCCTACAAGATCTTCGTGCTCGCCGAGCCTACGGGCGGTTCGTTCCAGCCCAACACCGAAACCCACGCCGCTGAGTTCTTTCCGGTGGACAATCTGCCGGAACTCTCCCTGCCGCGCATCACGGTGGAACAGATCAGACTCTGCCTGCAGGCTCACCGCAGCCCCGGCTTCCAGCCGGTGTTCGACTGAGAAGCCCGGATTCCAGAACCTCGGTGAGCGAGTCGACCACCAGGTCTGCAGCGCTGAGGTCCTGGTTTCCCGATCCGGGGTTCCGTACTCCCACGCAGAACATGCCGGCCGCCTTGGCGCCGGCTACCCCGAAGTGGGCGTCCTCGAAGACGGTACAGTCCGCCGGATCGGCGCCGAGTCTGCGGGCGGCTTCCAGAAAAACGTCGGGGGCCGGTTTGCCGCGCGGCACCTCGTGGCCGCTCACCAGCGCGGCGAAGCGCTCACGAATCCCAAGTCGCCGAAGGATCGCGTCGATGTTGTGCAACGACGAAGAAGAGGCAACGGCGAACGGAATCCGTTCTGCGTCCAGCAGGTCAAGCAGGTCAATTACCCCCGGCATGGGTTCCAGCGGCCCGGGCTCAGCCAGCCACGCTCGAATCCTGGCACGACTCTGTTCGTGCAACTCTTCCGCCGTGCAGGGGCTCGTCGCCCGCGAAACCACCAGTTTCCAGAGACCGGCCACCGGTGTGCCGACGAATCCGTCGTGCTCCTCGGGGCTGATTTCCGCGCCGACGCTTCGGAAGAGGTCCCGCTCTATTGCCATGTAGGTCGGTTCGGAGTTTACCAGCACTCCGTCCATGTCAAAGATTACCGCGCACCGTGAAGTTGAACTCATTGCACTTCCTCGATTTGTCCGGGGATGACGCCCATCATTCGGCCACCGCGGATCCCGGTGCCCAGTTCGAACAGCTCTTCCAGCCGGCGTCGCGTGTTCACAAAAACATCCGGCTCCGCTTCAAGCAAGCGCTCCACGATTGGGCTTGCCTCGGGAACTACTTCGCGGATACGCCGTGCGTAGAAGTCACGGAAGTAGGGGTTCACCTCCTGCGGATTCAGCTGCAGCACGTGGGCCTGCATCTCGTTGACCAGCAGGTAGTGGCGTTCCACGTCGTAGCCGTCGTAACCCTCGCGTCCGTCCATCCGGCCCTTGTTTCCCAGAAAGAGGCGCCAGTAGTCCTGCTCGAGCTCCGACATCTCTTCCCAGAGGGCGAAGGCTCCGTCGCGAAACTCGGGCGACACGTAAAACACCCCGTGTGCCGCTTCGTGGCGCAGCAGGCGGGCGCGCAGCGGCCCCCAGATCTGCCGCGCGTAGGAGAGCATCGCCCCCTCGCCTTCGGTAAAGCCCAGGGGGGTGGGGCGGATCATGTCATAGTCCACCAGCAGGTCGCGGAGGAACTCTTCCCACTCGTTGAGCGCAATCCCGGTCTGCTCGGCGGTGTTGAAGAACCGGACCAGATCCTCGGGTCGGTAGTCGTGGGCGTTGTAGGCGTGCCGTCCTTCGTAGTGCTCCTCGGGAAAGATCTGGCCCGCTTCGCCAACAACGGCAACAAAGAAGCCGAGCCGTCCAAACATCGCACGCTGGATCGCAAAATCCGCAAAATCAAAGATCAGCACGTTATCGGGGACGTTCCACTTGAACAGCTCAAAGCGCGGATTCCGCCACCGCGCGGGATCAAACCCGTGGATCACACCGAGGTCGGCGGGGATGGCGGGGTACTTTGTGTCCAGTCCCACCAGACCGTTGCGCTGAAGCTCGACCGACGCAATCCGCATTCCCGCCTCAACCTCAACCTCAACGCGCCCGGGCACAAAACCCAGAATGCCCTCCGGGAAGAAGAGGTTCCGGTTGCCCGGCGTCAGCACCAGTTGCATCGACCGGCGGTGCGAGCCGTCGGCGGAAGTGAACCGCGCAGTGCCCGGCGTGTAGCGGGCCGGAGGGGTTTCGGCCTCTATGGGATCAAACCTCACCGCAACCGTCCACGGCTCATTGGTCAGGGTGGTGATGAAGCTCTGTGGAATCTCTACTGCCAGACGCCGGCCGTGCGGGCGGTCCTGATCGATCACCGTGACGTCGGCTCCCAGGTGGGTCACCCCGTCGTGGTGGGAGATCCGCGCTGAACGCGAACCGATGCTTGCCGCCACGACGCGCGGAGGGGTGTCACCTGCGTACGCTACAAAGAACCCGGCAGCGCCCTCTTCGGCGGAAGGAACTTCAATCAGGGTCACGCCCGCAACACCCGAGGCGAGTGCGCGCTGCACCGTTGGCGTCCCTTCAGCGTCGGTTGTGCCGAACTCGAGGTGGTCCGAACCATCACCCATCACCAGATGGAGCGCCTCGGTGGCGCCGAGCGCGGGAATTCCACCCTCTACGGTAAACCGCAGCGCACGCCGGCCTTCGGAAAGACCGATTTCCGCTGCGTCGGTTGACTCGATAACACGAACCACTGAAGTCGCCCCGTTGGCGTGGCGAAAGCGGAAGCTTGCTTCGGGAAGCTCCGGTTCCGCGGGCGGTCCGGCACAGCCGGAGAGCAGAGCAACCACGACGGCTGCAGATAGCAGCAGGAACCCAAAAAACGAACGATGAGGACCCGCGAAACGGCGGGAACAGAACTGATGCACGATACCTCCCAGTGAGTTCTCTCGGCGGTGAGTGTAGCCGCTGGTATGCGGCGGGTCAACGCCGGCGGTCCCGGCTGCGGCGTCAGAACCGGGCGTTCAGAGCAAACTCCAGGTCGATCAGGGCCGAAGCGATGCGAAACTCTTCCTCGAGTACGTCGATCTGCGTCTGCTCGAGGCTGAGCTGGGCGTTGCGCAGCTCAAGCGAGTCGATCAGGCCGCGATCAAACTCAACCTCCGCAAGCTCAACGGCGGTGCGCGCGAGCGCTTCGTTCAGGCGTACCACGTCGAGGGTAGCCACGCCGCGCTGGATGCGGCGAACCAGCTGCTCGATCTCGGTTTCGGCGGCGGCGATGACCTGCGAGAGCGCAATGGTCCGTTTCTCGATCTCCACGTCCTGGTTGGCCCGCGTGACGCGAGAGGAAGACGAGGGAAGGTGGGGGGAGAGCGGGACGCGCACCTGAAACTGCAGCTGCCCGCCGAGATTCCACCGATCCTCCCCGTCAAACCACGGAGCGGTAAACGGCGCCTGATTGCTCTGGGTCACCGAGTAGCTCATGGTGAGGGACGGCGCGAGGCGGTTCTGTTCCACCGCCCGGGCGAGCTGGTCGGCGGCGCGCTGCAGCTCTGCCTGGCGAACGTCCGGCCGCCCGACCACAAACCGGGCGATCAACGCTTCGCTGTCGAGGGTTGGTATGCTCACCGCGATATCTCCAGCCGGACGTACCACCGTCCCGCGCGGATACCCGAGCAGCAGGGCGAATCCCGCCAGCGCCTCACGGTAGGCGTCTTCGAGGTTTGTCAGTTCGGGAATCTGCCGTTCGTAGGCAACCTGGTTGGAGAGCATGGAAAACCGGGAGACGCGCCCCGACTCGTACTCGACCATCGAGCGTTCAAACCGGATCCGTGCGGTCTCCACGTTCTCCCGCTTGAGTTCGATATTGCGCTCGCGTACCAGGAGCGAGAAGAACGCCTTCTGCACGTCGCGGCGCAACGTCTGCTCGGCTCGCTCGTAGGTGAGAAGCCCCTGCGCGTACCGGTTGGCCGTCCGCTGGCCCTCCTGCATCATCGGAGCCGACAGCGTCAGCGAGGAACTGACGCCCGCCGAGGCGCTCCACGGATCGCTGCTCGTGGGCGGAGGGTTATTCTGCCGCGAGAGCGTTCCGGTCGCGTCGATGGAGGGATAGAAGCGGTTCCACGCGGAGTCGGCCTCGCGTTCCTGCTGCGCGAGCGTGAGCGCCTCGCGGCGCAGGTTCAGGTTTTCCCGCACCGCGCGCTCCACGGCCTCGTCTACGGTGAGGACAACCACGGCCGCGTTGCTCTGAGCGGCCGCCGTCGAAGCGAACAACAGAGACATCGCCGTCATCAGAATGAGCGCCATCCACAGGCGGAGTGTTCGTACCCCGATCACGCGGTCTCTCCCACGACTTCGCCCACCGCGTGCAGTTTGCTCGGCAACAGGTTCAGGATGCACGGTACCATGAAGAGCGTGAACAGCGTTGACACCGCGAGGCCGCCGGAAACGGCAATGCCCAGGGGCTGGATGATGTTGGTACCGTCTCCGAGCGCCAGCGCGATGGGCAGCATGCCGAGGATGGTGGTTGCCATGGTGATGATGATGGGGGCAAAGCGCAAACGCGCCGCCCGCAGCACCGCGTCGGTCTTGCTCTCGCTCTCGCGGGCCGAGCGGTAGTAGAAGTCAATCATCAGGATCGCATTGTTCACTACCACGCCACCAAGGAGGATGGTTCCCAGCATGGAGTTCAGCGACAGCGTCGAGTTGAAGATGAACAGACTCGCAATCACCCCGATAAATCCAAGCGGTACGGTGACCAGGATCAGCAGCGGAACGGTCATCGAATTGAACTGCACCGCGAGCAGCAGGTAGATCACCACCAGGCTGGCAACCAGGGCGAAGACCAGGGAGCGAATCGCGTCGTTGATGTCGGCACGGGTATCCTGCGCGGTGATCGAGTATCCCGGCGGCAGCGACACCGCGGAGAGAATCGCCGCCAGCGCCTCGTCCTGCAGTTCGGCTCGACGGTGATCGGGGGTGCCGGAGCGCATGTTTGCGGTCAGCGTAAACTGCCGCTCTCCGTCCACCGACACCACGCGGGCAACCCCGCGGGCGCGCTCCACGTCAAAGAAGTGGCGCATGGGGATGGCGCCTCCGTTGTGGGGAACCAGCAGGTTCTCGACGTCATCGCGGGTGGTGAAGGTGCGATCAGGGTATTGCAGTCGCACCTGCACCGTACTGTTGCCTTCGGTCATTTCAATCGCCTGCTGACCGGCCAGGGCCAGCCGTCCAAACGAAACCAGCGATGCAACGCTGTGCCCGGGGAACTGTTCGATGACGTGGGTGCGCGGACGCAGGATAATCTCTTCCGACAGTCCCGTGGGAGGATTGGTGAAGACGTTGCCGTAGATGTCGAGGTCGCGCAGAGCCTCCGACGCGTCAGCCAGGATCTCTATGGCCACCAATGGATCGTCACCATTCACCACCAGAGCGAGGTCTCGCGGTCGCTGGAGGGGGAGTGCTGCGGGATCCCAGGGGAAAACCGTCAGCCGCCACTCGGCGGTACTCGGGAAGCGTTCCCGCATATCGTCTGCGATGCGATCCAGGTCCCGACTCGACCGAAGCGATAACAGAAAGTTCCCGAATGATGAAGAGCGAATCTGCACAAAGAGATTGTTGATGTCGTTTCCATAGAGCTCAAGCAGTTGCGCCTCGATGGGCTCGATCGCATCGAGCAGCTCCTCGACGCTGTTGGTATCGCGGTTGGAGAACCAGAGCATCAGTTTGTCGCTCTGTGGATCGGCGATAATCTCCGTGGGGATGCGCGGTAACACAAATAGCACCAGCAGCACCAGGGTCCCGAAGGAAGCGAGCATGAAGGCAATCGACGCAATCCGTGACCCAATCAAGCGCCGCAGGGTTCCCACATAGAGATTGGTGAGTCTGGTCAGGAGGCCCTCGGAGAGCCGCGCAACCGGACTCGGCCCCCGGTCCCCGCTGGATTCACGCCGAAACAGATAGAACGCAATCAGCGGAATAACGGTCAGCGCAACAACCATCGATGCACTCAGGGCAAACACCACGGCACGCGCCAGGTCGCCGAGCACGGCGCTGGTCAGGGGAGAGGTAAACGAAAGCGGCAAGAAGACCACGATGCTGGTAAGGGTGGCCACAATGACGGCAGCGCTTACCTCGCGCACCGATTCAATGATCAGCGACGCGGTAACCGGTCCGGAGTCCGCACGCTCCTTGCGGTGGCGGTGGATGTTCTCCATGACCACGATTGAGGAGTCGATGATCATTCCCACCGAGAGCGTCATGCCCCCCAGCGAGATCAGGTTGATCGAGACGTCAAAGAGGTAGAGCAGGATGAAGGAGATGCTCATGGAGAGCGGAATCGACAGGGCGATGATGAGTACGTTTTTTGCCTCACCGAGCAGCAGCACCACCACCAGCATGGCAAAGAACGCCCCGATCAGCGCGGCCTGCACCACATTGCCCACCGCGTTGTCAATGAACTCCGCCGGGTTCACCATGTGGTCGAAGCGCACGTGCGACGGGAACTCTTCGCGCGACGCCTGCTCGAGCACCGCCGTGACGTCATCGGCCATCTGTTTGATGTTGCCCCCGTCCACCGGGGTGGCGAAGACCATCACCGAGCGGTTACCGTTGGAGCGAAAGACCTGTCGCGGAAGATCGTAGCGCACCGATACGTCGGCCACATCGGCGAGACGGATCGGTGTCCCTTCCATTGATCCCACCTGGATCTGTTCAATATCAAAGATGGAGTCAATCCCGTGCATCATCCGCACGTTGAACTGGCTGGCCGCGTTGCGAAACGCTCCCACCGACTGCGGCCGGTAGCCGCTCTGCACCGCCTGTGCAACCTGCGTGGGAGTCAGTCCAAACCGCAGGAGCGCATCGTGGTTCAGAATGACCTCCGCGCGAAGCTCTTCCACACTGACAATTTCCACCTCTTCGGCGTCCTCGATCCTGCTCAGTGGCCCGCGCAGCACCGGCTCGATGAGATCATAGAGCGCCTGCGGACCCAGCTCAGAAGAAGAAATTGCCACCGCCAGAAACCCCTGGTTCTCGCCGCGCCAGAAGCCCACCGAGTAGTCACGGCTCTCGTCCGGCAGCCTGCCGCGAAGCGCGGTCATTGCCGTCTCCACCCGGGTGATCGCCTCGTCGGGTGCAACCGCCCACGCAAATTCTACCCGAATGCGGGTGATGCCGGTCTGGTAGGTTGCCTCCACCACATCAACATCGCGGATCCCTCGCAGCGAGTTCTCGATGACGTCGCCGTAACTCTCGGAGAAGTCAACCGCCGTGTAGGCCGGGTGGCGCAGGGTAACGCTGATCTGCGGCTTGCGGATGCGGGGGTAGAGTTGTGTCGGCAGTTGGGTGACCAGGACAACACCAAGCGCCGCGGTTACCGCAAAGAGCAGCAGAATTCCCTTGCGGCGTGAGAAGAGAAAATTCAACATGGACTACGGTCTCCCGCCGCCGGGACGGCCACCGGGGCCTCCGGCCGCGCCAATCGTGACGGGCATGCCGTCCTGAAGGCGCCGGTCGGCGGAGATGACGTATCGCTCGCCGGGGTTCAGTCCTTCCGTGATCACCACGCGGGTCCCGTACTCGGGGCCGAGGGTGACGGGGCGCATGGTCACCGTTTCGCCGTTCACCACAAACAGGTGGTAGCGGCCGCCGCGAAGCTCCAGGTGCTCACGGGCAACCAGCACGGCAGTGGTCTCGTCGGTTCGGAACGAAAAGCGCAGGAATTGTCCCACAAAGGCGCCTCGCCCTGCGTTTACGGTGACTTCCACCGGGAAGAGTCCGGTGCGAAAGTCGGGGATGAGGGCGGTGCGGGTCACGCGGCCGGAAAGCGTCAGATCGCGTGCGCTGTCCATGGCGGTCACGGCCGCCCCGGTGCGGATTCGATCGATATCCTTATCACTGATCATCAGCTCCGCGATCAAACTGCTGGTGTCGGCGATCCGGATGATCGCGTCACCGTCTCGGACTTCCTGCCCCGGCGTGACCAGCACGTCGGCAACCACGCCGTTATGAAACGACTCAACCGGGATTGGCCGGAACGAATCGGTGGGAACATTGCGGCGTACGGTCATCAGGAGCTGTCCCGGCGCCACCATCTGACCGGCCTGGACGTCGATGCGATCGATGATTCCGGTTGCCGGTGCTCGCTGATCCACGGTGCTGCGCGGGCGCAGGCGGGCAGCATAGACAATCTCGCGCCAGATCGCTTCTCGCTCCGCCGTTGCTGCGCGTACGGTGACCGGCTGCTGCGACGCAAGGGCGGATGGAACAACCACGGATAGAAGGACCAGTAAAAGGACAACCATGTATGGTCGTCGGGGGCGTTTCCTGCTCATTGCAAAAAGATACTGCTTCGATGGGAAAAAAGACCACGAATAACGAACAGTTCTTGACCGTAGCTGATCAGTTTCGTAGTGTATATTCGCGAGGAAGCATGAATCAAACAGAAACGGTAGCAGAGCTTGCCGAAAAGATCGAGAACAGCATCGCTTCGGTGTACGTGGGAAAGCGTGACGCCGTTCGCGCAATTCTGTTGGGCCTGTTTGCCGGCCTGCACGTGCTGGTGGAGGACATTCCGGGTGTTGGTAAGACCACGCTCTCGCACACCTTTGCCCGGGCAACGGGCCTCGACTTCGGGCGGATCCAGTTCACCCCCGACCTGCTTCCCGGCGACATCATCGGTATGACGGTATGGAGTCCCGAGAAGCGGGAGTTCATCTTCAAGCCCGGTGCGGTGATGCATCAATTCATCCTCGCCGATGAGATCAACCGCGCATCCGCACGAACGCAGTCGAGTCTGCTTGAGGCGATGCAGGAAGGATCGGTGACCGTCGACGGCACCTCCTATCGTCTGCCGTACCCCTTTTTCGTCATGGCAACCCAGAATCCCATCTCGTTTGCGGGAACCTTCGTCCTGCCTGAGAGTCAGCTCGACCGGTTTGGGATCTGTCTTTCCCTTGGTTACCCGACGCCCGAAGACGAGAGCCGGATTCTCGAGCGGTTCCAGACCGAGAATCCCATTGACGCGCTGCGCCCGGTCACTTCGCCCCAAGAGATCGAGCAGGTCCGGCGCGTGATCATGGAGACCAAGGTTGACGCGAAGGTTCGAGCCTACATCACCGAGATTGCCGAGGCCACCCGCACCAACGAGCACATTCGGCTCGGTATGAGTCCGCGCTCGTCGCTCCATCTGATGCGCGCCGCTCAGGCGCGTGCGCGGATGAACGGTCGGGACTTCATTATCCCCGAGGATGTCATGGACACCGCCAACTACGTCCTTTCGCACCGGCTCATGGTGACCGCAGAGGCGTCAATGCAGGATACCGAATCAAAAGGAGTGCTCGCGGAGATCATCCGTTCAGTACCCAAACCAGCACGGCTCTAAGCCGTCCGGCCGGATGAAGCCGGCCCGATAAGGAAGGAGGCGGATGAAACTGTCCGTCAACGGCGTGGCGGTACTCTCGTACCTGCTTGCGCTGTCAGTGCTCTATCTCGCATCGTCCTACCTTGGCGGGGTGTTTCGGTATCTGTTTGCCGTGGCGCTGGCCCTCCCGGCGCTTTCCCTTCTGCATCTGCTGGTGATTGCGGCCGGTATTCGAATCGATCAACGCTTTGACGTCACGGAGCCCGCCCGGGGTGAAGAGATTGGGTTTTCCGCCTTCGTTGACAACACCTCGTTTCTGCCCGCCCCGCGCTTGACCGCCCAGCTGACGCTGTCCTACCCGGGATCCGATGTTCCGCACGAAGAGGTATCGCTCGCCCTCGCTGCGCGTGACGGATACGCCTACCGGACACCGGTGGTGTGCGCCCACCGCGGTGACTACACCGTCGGCCTCAGCTGGTATCGGCTCACCGATCTGCTTGGCTGGGTCGGTATTCGACGAGACCTTGCGCGACAAACTTTCACCGTCTATCCGCGTATCGTTACCATCCACTTTGCCGCCGGACCGGGGCGGGAAGGCGCCGGTGCGGGACGGGTTCACCGGCTGGGCCGCGAAGTGGATCCCACCCTCCTTCGGGGGCTCGCCGAGTATCAGCGCAACGAACCCATCAAGCATATCGCCTGGCGCAAATTCGCCGCCCACGGCATTCCCTACCTCAAGGAGTACGACTCTGGGCAGCGACCTGCGACGGTAGTCTACCTGGACATGAGGACGGTCGCTTCGCCGCGACGCCTCGATGCCGAGGACTGCTCGGTGGAGGTGCTGGTGGCGCTGGTGAAATCGCTGGTTGAGGCCGAGATTCCGGTTGAGGTTCACGGGGTCGGCGCCACCCGGTTTGAAGCGCGGGTTACCACCCGATCGCAGTTCCACGAGTTCTATCTTTCCACCCGCCGAATCGTGTTTGGCGGGGAAGTCGCGCCTTCCGCGGTGATCGCCGCCAACGGGGTGCGTCGCACCGACCGACCCGAGGCGTCGCTGGTGATCACCCACCGAATGGACCAGACGGTGATGTCACTCTTCCGCGGTGGTGGCCGTGCTCAGGCGTCGGGTATCATCAACACCGCGGCACTGAACGATTCCGAGCGGGCACAGGCCAGGCAGCTGGCGCATCAGATCACGATGGAGGGTGGATCCCTTCACCTCGTTGGTGAAGGGGGCGACCTCGCACAGGAGTTGACGGCATGACTCAATTTCGCGATGTGCCCGCGACGGCACTCTCTCGATACTCTCTCCTGA
>SLTF01000236.1 GCA_007130025.1 Spirochaetales bacterium
AGGTTGGAACCGTCTCCCAGCCGTCCGATGTACATACCGGTACGAAGCCGGATGTGTTCGAGCGAGCTGAGCGTCTTGATCTTGCTTTCGTCGTAGACCGCGGCCTTCGGCACTGCCCTACCCCTCGCCAGGCGCTTCCCCTGAGTTGTGCTCACCTGTCATGGGAACGAATCGGACCGACAGCAGCTGTTCGGTGGTAACGCTCCCCTCCCCAGTTCTCCGGGCCAGCATAAGCGATTGCACCGCTTCGGGCAAGCCCACCGGAATCACCATGCGGCCGCCGGGGGCGAGCTGATCGAGCAGTGCCCGCGGAATCGACGGAGCGGCGGCGGTTACGATGATGCGGTCGAAGGGCGCCTCTTCGGGCCACCCCTCCCATCCATTGCCCTGTCTCACGCGCACGTTCGCGTACCCCAGCTCAGCCAGACGGGTGCGTGCTGCCTCGGCGAGCGGGGCGATGATCTCGACGCTGTACACCGCGTGAACCAGCTCAGCGAGAACCGCCGCTTGATAGCCGCTGCCCGTTCCAATCTCAAGCACCCGGTGGTGGGGTTGCAGCTGAAGAACCTGGCTCATGTAGGCCACGATGTAGGGCTGGGAGATGGTCTGTCCCCACCCGATCGGCAGCGGGCGGTTTTCACCCGAGCGGCTCCTCACGCGGAACGGTACAAACTGTTCGCGAGGCACCGCGTCGAGGGCGGCGCTCACCGCGGGGTCGTTGATGTCGTCAAATTCGAAGCGCACATTTTTCACTGTTCCAATCCACGCAGTTCCTTTATACTACCGCAATGATGCAGCACGTGAGAACGGGAGTAGTTGTCCTTGCCGTGATCGCCCTGTTGACCGGGTGTGCCGGGCGTCAGGTTCGCGAACTGCGCGAGCAGAACCAGCAGCTCGCCCTGGAAAACGCCGCCCTCGCCGAACGGCTCGAGGCCGTCACGGGTGAGTCCATCCGCCTCTCGGCGGCGATCGATTCGGCGCTGCGGACCACCGGCGATTACCTCAACCTGCAGGAACTCGAACGCGAACATCTCAGTCTGGTGGAAGAGAACCGCTCTCTGCGGGATCTGCTGGAGCAGGCGGTTGCCGCGGCCCAGGCCGAGCAGCGGGAGCTTCCCGAACCGGTGGCACAGGCGGCCGCGGAGCTCGGGCTGTTTCGCGCCGAAGTCAGCCGGCAGCCGCTTCCCCGGGATACCGGCGGCGCCTTCGTGTCGGTTCCCGGCGTGGACGCTTCCGCCCTCACACCCCCGGACCGCAGATCTCCTCTGGCAAACAGCGGGATTGTGATGGAAGAGGTCGATGGAGTGCGCCGCTACTACGACGCGGTGGTCAACCGCACCACTCCCCAGGCGCTCTTTCTCGTGGCCGAGCTTCCCAGAACCGGGAGCCCGCGCCTCCTGCTGGTGGTGAATGAACGATACTCACGCACCGAGCCCCCGCTGGCCTTCCGCCGGGTCATTGTCGGCGGCGAGGCCGGTCTGGTTGCGCTCCCGGTATCGGCAGGGTCCGTCACGCGCAGACAGGATGACCGGTACCGCTTTGAGCGGGTCGAGTTCCCCTTCAGTTCGGCGGCGGAGGCGGCCGTGAGACTTGCGATCGAGTCGGAGTTTGCGGAAGTCGAGCTGGGCGGGATCGGTTCGGTATCCAGGCGGCCAATCAGCGATGCGGAACGCACCGCCCTGACCAACGTCCTCTACGCATTCGACACCCTCGCGACACCCCGATAAGGCGGTGTGCTATGGCGTCGCGACCGGCACCTCTTCCTTCGGCTGCACCACTTTGGCACGGAAATTGATCTTTCCCGCCTTCACGCTGACCACCACGTGGCTTCCTTCGGTGAACCGTCCACGCAGGATCTCCATGGACAGCGGATCCTCGAGCTCCTTCTGGATGATACGCCGCATCGGGCGAGCCCCAAACTTCACGTCGTAGCCGTTATCGATCAGGAACTGCTTGGCGCTCTTCTTGATCTCGAGAACAATCTCTTTTTCCGCGAGCCGCGTCTGCACGTCGGCGAGCAGAATCTCCAGGATTCGCCCGACGTGTTCGCGGGTGAGACTGTGGAAAACCACGATCTCATCGACGCGGTTGAGAAACTCCGGCCGGAAGAGTCGTTTGAGTTCGTTCATGGCCGAAGCCTTGATCTCGCGGTGTTCGAGCAGCCCTTCGGTGGTCTGGAATCCCACCATGGAGTCGCGCGAAATCTCGCGGGCGCCGGCGTTGGAAGTCATGATCATGACGCAGTTGCGGAACGAGACGGTGTGGCCCAGGTTATCCTGCAGCTGTCCCTCTTCCAGGACCTGAAGCAGGATGTTGAAAACGTCGGGGTGCGCCTTCTCGATCTCATCGAGGAGTACCACGCTGTACGGCTTGCGGCGGATCTTTTCGGTCAGCAGTCCACCCTCGTCGTAGCCCACGTATCCGGGAGGCGCTCCCACCAGGCGCGACACGTTGTGCTTCTCCATGAAGTCGGACATGTCGATGCGTACCAGGGCGTCCGGCGATCCAAAGAGAAACTCCGCAAGGCACTTGGCCACGTGGGTCTTTCCAACACCCGTTGGTCCCAGGAAAATGAAGGAGCCCATGGGGCGGTCCGGTGCGCTCAAGCCCGTGCGCGACCGGCGAATGCTCGACGAGATGGCGGAGATCGCTTCGGCCTGGCCGATCACCCGCTTCTGGAGATCAACTTCGATATGGAGCAGCTTTTCCATCTCGCTCTGCGCGATTCGGGCGAGGGGGATGCCGGTAACCGATGCGAGCACGTACTGGATGTCGTCGGAATCAACCACGTTCTGCTCGGTCTTGAGGGTCACCTTCCACTCGTTTTTCAGATCCTCTACGCGATTCTTGAGTTCGCGAACCTGATCGCGTACCGCGGCCGCCCGCTCGTAGTTCTGGGAGTTGACCAGGGCGAGTTTCTCAGCGTTGAGTTTCTCGATCTCGCGCTCGAGATCAGCGAGCTCGGTGGGCCGCACGCTGTTGTGAATCCGTTTGCGCGATCCCGCCTCGTCGATGAGGTCGATCGCCTTGTCCGGCAGGAAGCGGTCCTGAATGTAGCGACGCGACAACACCGCGGCAACCTCAATCGCGCCCGGCGTGTACGAGACGTTGTGATGGTCTTCGTATCGCTCTTTGATGCCCTTGAGGATCTCGATGGTCTCTTCCACCGAGGGCTCTTCGACGAAGATGGTCTGGAAGCGCCGCTCGAGGGCGGCATCTTTCTCAATGTACTTCTTGTACTCGTTGAGTGTGGTAGCGCCGATGCACTGGATCTCTCCCCGCGACAGCGCCGGCTTGAGCATGTTTGACGCGTCGATGGCGCCCTCGGCTCCACCGGCCCCGATGATGGTGTGCAGCTCGTCGATGAACAGAATGACGTTGCCCGCGTTGATGATCTCTTTCATCACCCGCTTGAGGCGCTCTTCGAACTCGCCACGGTACTTGGTTCCGGCAATGAGAGACGCGAGATCCAGCGTCAGCACCCGTCGGCCGATCAGAACGTCCGGTGCAGATGCGTCGATAATCCGCTGAGCGAGTCCTTCCACTATGGCGGTCTTGCCCACACCGGGCTCACCGATCAGAACCGGATTGTTCTTGGTACGTCGGGCCAGGATCTGAATAACCCGCTCGATTTCGCGGGCGCGACCCACAACCGGATCGAGCTTGTCCTCGCGCGCCATCTCGGTGAGATCGCGGGCAAACTCGTCCAGCGTTGGCGTGGCTTTCTTGCCGGCCGTGGGCTGCCCCTGCGGCTTTCGCTTCTGCTGCTGCTGTTGCGGAAGGCGCGGTGCCGTTGGTGATCCTCCTGCCCCGGAGAGCTCGGCGATCACGTCGCGCATCATCTCAATGGTGATACTGTTGCGGCCGAGGTACTGTGCGGTCTCTCCGCTGCTCTCCCGCATGCAGGCGAGCAGGAGATGCTCGGTTCCGATGTACTCGTGGCCGAGGTTTCGTGCCTCTTCGGCCGAGTCCTCAAGCACCTTTTTGCCGCGCGGCGAAGGCGGTACGTCGCCCAGAATGAAGCCCCCGCGCTTCTTGGGAATCGCCTTCTCGACCTCGATCTGCATCTTGGCCGGATCAATCATCACCTTCTCAAGTGCCTTGAAACCAAGACCGCCGCCCTCTTTGAGCAGCGCGAGCATGATGTGTTCGGGCAGAAGCTGGTCTGAGTGAAAACGCTTTGCTTCATCCTGTGCCAGGATGGTGAGTACCTTCTGAGCGCGCTGTGTGAGCCCCTTGAACATTGTTCCTCCCTGAATCAGCCGCGTGCGGCCAGACAACGGCGCAACAAGTGCGCCCGACAATCGTCCTCGTTGTCCTCCGGTCTGTCACCGCTCTGCATCAGATGCGACTTTTGACTCAAAAACAGCAACGACGTCACTTCTTCCATTCCAATCTCATCGGTCAAACCAAGCGCAACCCCGAGCCGAACCCACGACAGCAGCTGCATCGCATCGTCGGCCCGAATGGCCGCGGCGTTTCTCAGCATCGCAAGCGCCCGTTCTACCGACTCCCGGGTTTCTTCCCGGTGCTCGTTTCGCAGCGTCTCACGCGCCTCTCGCTCATAATGTACTAAACGACTGACGCAATTTGCAAGTTCATCGAGAATCTTCGTCTCATTCCACCCCGGATGGGCACCGGATTCAAGCAAATAGACGTTTCCCAGCGAGTGAGAGCCCGACGAGCGAAACGCTTTGATCACGATCCCCGGTGACAGCGCGCTGTGTACCGCTTCGTGAGCCTGAGGAGAATCCATCAGGGCGGGCAGGTGCAAGAGCGCGGAAGCCCGCAGTGCTGCTCCGGACACGTTTGGATCGGGGCCCATATACCCCCAGTGGAGAGAAACGGCAAAGGGAAGCTCCGCATCGACGATATCGGCAATCGCGCACGCATCCGAGAGCGCGTCCGACGGAGCCCAGCCACTTCGCGAAGCGGACACCCGCACGTGGTCTTCGTCAAACAGCGTTACCGCCACCGCCTGATCCGCGCGGACAAATACCTCACCCACGTGCTCGAGCGGAACGTCAACCAACCGCCGCTCGCGCAGCAGGAGGGCGGTCTGGTCGAGCGGGTCGGAGAACGCCCCAAACTCTTCATCGCGCCCGTCGAGCACGGTTCGGATCGCTTCAGCGATCTCCGTTCGTGCCTCAGCCGGCAGAAGCGGCAGAAACGGATAGCCGGCAACGTTTCTTCCCAGGCGAACGTGCGTCGAAAGCACCACATCACCCTCAGGCCCGGCGGCGAAAAACCATCCACGATCGAGATCGAGCTTGTGTGCGATTACCACCTCATCGCTCTCCCTGCGAATCGATGATTCGAATGGCGTCGCGAAGGTGCGCGGCTTCCTCGTAGCGCTCGTGGTCCAGTGCGGAGCGCAGCTGTTCACGCAGTGCTTCGCGATCGACATAAAAGGTCTTGAGCGACTCCAGACGGGCCGGAAGAGAACCCGAATAGGCGTTTCCAGCGGTACCGATCAGGGCATCGATCTCCTGATGGAAGTGGGTATAACAGTCCGGACAGCCGAGGCGTCCCTGATCCCGCAGGTCACGGTAGGTGGTTCCGCACTGGGGGCACAGTTTTTCTTCTCCCCCGTCTTCACCGCCAATCAGCAGCTCCTCGAAGAGCTCCGCCGGGCGCGGCATCCGCGGGGGGAGCTCGGTGAGAAGACCGGCCATTTCGGCGCAGTCAACGCAGACCCAGTGAACGGTCTGCTCCTCGCCGAAGGTCTGCTCAACCCGAAATGTCGCTTCCTGTTTTCCGCAAAAACTGCACCGCACGCAACTGCACCTCGCTGTGAATATACCACCCTTTCGGTCCGCTCACAACACGAGTCTCTTCCCTCAGCGGTCAGTGGCGGCGCATCACGTCAATGGGACGGATTCCCGCCGCGCGTCGGGCGGGAATCCACGCCGCCACCGTGGACAGCGCGATGGCCAGCGCGGCGGAAGCGGCCAGCTCGGGAAACGAGAGGACAACCGGCAGCCGCTCAAGGTAGAACTCGGCGTGAAAAAGACTCACCTCGGTGGGTGCGGTGACCCCAAAGGGGGAAGCGAGTAACCCGCCGATGCCGGCAACCAGGTTGATGAGGCCCTCGATACCGGCCAGGATTTCGTTCACCGTGATGGAGGCGAGCAGCCCGAACGCCACCCCGATTGCCGCCCCCACAACCCCGGCAAAGAACCCGCACAGCACAAACACGGCGGCCATCGCCCCCGGCTGCGCACCCACGCTCTTGAGAATGGCGATCTCGGGCTGTTTCTCGATGATCAGCATCACCATGGCCGATGAGATGTTGACCGAGGCGACGCAGACGATCAACACCATGATGAAGAGCAGGAGATTGCGCGTGGTGACAAAGGAGAGATAGCGCGACCGCTCAAGGTCGTACCAGGAGAAGAGCCGCCACTGGCCGTCCAGTTGGTTGGCAATGCCGCGAACCATCGCGGCGGTTGCCGCGTCCGGGCGCGGCGAGAAGATGGGGTTGGCGATGCGGTAGGGGTGATCCACCTTGATCCCAATGATCTGGCGCGCGGTTCCCGGCGCCAGAATCTGCATTCCCCGCTCCAACGGCACGTAGACCCAGAGCCGATCGAGATCCTGGTAGCCGGTTG
Source organism: Spirochaetales bacterium (assembly GCA_007130025.1). Taxonomy (GTDB): domain Bacteria; phylum Spirochaetota; class Spirochaetia; order DSM-27196; family PWMO01; genus PWMO01. The sequence continues at coordinate 6,612 of SLTF01000236.1, forward strand.
ATACCACCCCGGTCACCACAAAGCTGCTGACCCGCGGCAGGAAGGCGCCGCCGGGTCCGGGTCTCACGGTCAGCAGACGCACCGCGTCTCCCGGACCAACCGCCAGCTGCCGGGCGAGCTGGACTCCCAACACCACCGATTGCTCCGTGCTCAGGTCAAACACCCCGCCTTCGAGTTCCACGTAGGTGCGAAAACCGGTGTCCCGCTCCCAGATGTCGGGAGACACCGCGCGGACCGTTGCCCCGGCACGACCGGTATCAGAGTAGAGCAGACCGATACCCTGCCGTTCGGGAATCACCACCTGAACGCCCGGCACGCGGGCAATTCGGTCGGCAACCTCGGTTACCTGTTCGAGCGTGAGATCGTCACGGCCAATTGCCTGCAGGTGGTAGGTTCCCGCCTCGATAAACCGCGAGGTGATGCCCTGAATCATGCCGTCGGACACCTGGAGAACCAACACCAGCGGAACCAGGCTCAGTCCCACCGCCACAACAGCGGAACGAATCCGGCCGGGTCGACCGTCGCGGTGGCCAAGGAGAAACCTCGCGGCGAGGAAGAACACGGCCCGCGCGCTCATGCCGGTTGCAGCACCCCGTGCTCGAGGACCAGCCGACGGTCCGCGCGGGCGCCCAAGGCGCTGTCGTGCGTCACCAGCAGCAGGGTTTTCCCGCGAGTCCGTACCAGATCAAAGAGGATCTCCTCAACAACGGCCGAGTTGCGCTCATCGAGGTTTCCGGTTGGCTCGTCGGCCAGCACGACCTCGGGGTCGTTTACCAGGGCCCGGGCGAGCGCTACCCGTTGACGCTCGCCGCCGGAGAGGCGGCTTGGATAGTGTTCGATGCGCTGCGAAAGCCCAACCGCGTCCAGCAGCTCTCTCGCCCGCTCCATCGCCTCACCGCGGGAGCTCCCCGCCATGAAGGCGGGCAGCATCACGTTTTCCAGCGCGGTGAAGTCCTTCAACAGGTAGTGAAACTGGAACACCAACCCGATCGAGTTCGCCCGGTAGGTTGACAGCTCGGTCTCGTCCAGGCCGTGAACCTGGTAGCCGGCCACAACCACGGTGCCTCCGGAGGCTGCCTCCAGGCCGCCGACGATGTTGAGCAGGGTGCTCTTCCCGGAACCGCTCTCGCCGGTGATCACCACGACGGTGCCGGAGGATACCGACAACTGCACATCGGCGAGAATGCGCAGCTGCTCGCTGCCGGTGAGAAATACTTTGGACACATGGTCCACCCGAATGATCTCGTTCATCACTGGTACCGTAACACGTCGGAGGGTTTTATTCTCGTAATCTGAGCCGACGCCCCAAGCGCCGCGATTCCCGCGGAGAGAAAGGCAAACAGGAAGATCCCGGCGGCTTCCCAGAAGAAGACGCGGCTGGGAACCTCCTCGATGTAGAAGTAGGTTGGCGAGAAGATCGAGAAATCACTCGCGGCAAAGAATCCAAAGGGATAGAGCAGAAGCGAGGCCGCGTCGGTGAGCCCGTTCACCACCACCTCGGCGAAGGCAAACACCTCGTTGATGTTCACCGAAACCGCGAGGCCCGCGGCCATGCCCAGTCCACCGCCCACCAGTCCGATGATCAGGCCCTCGATCACAAAGACCAGCCGCACGCTGCCCGGAGGGGCCCCAATCGCCTTGATGACCGCGATCTCCTCGGTGCGCTCCGACACCGAACGACGCAGCGCCTGGTAGATGTTGGCCCCCACTACCACGAAAATAAGCCCGATGAGGAGGCTGATCATGAGTTTTTCGACGCGCAGGGCGCCAAAGATCGCACGGTTGAAGCTGCGCCACGAGACCACGTCCGCGCGATCCTCCCAGCCGTGCTCAGCGAGCAGCGTCCGCAGTGCCGCGGCGGCACGCCGATCGGCAAAGCGATCATGGAGCTTGATTCCCCAGGTTGCCTGCTCGTCCACCTCAAAGCGATCTACCGCGGTATCCAGGGAAATGAACCCCCAACCGCGGTCGTAGTCCAGAAAGCCGCTTCGAAAGAGTCCGGTCACATAGAGCGCCGACTCCCGCGGCCGACGCACGTCGATCCGGCCGCTCGACAGCGTCAGAAAGGAGACCGAATCACCCACCGACACGCCGAGGGCGCGGGCGAGCTCGGCTCCCAACACCACGGTGTCGCCACCGCTGAGATCAAACTCGCCGAGCACGATGTCCAGCTGCGCGGCGAGGCCGGCATCGCGCTCCAGTGCATCCTGCGGCACGCCACGAAGCAGCGATGCCTGCGGTTCGCCGAAGAGGCCGCGCCCGAGGCTCTGCACTTCAACGAAGGGCAGGACCGCCGAGACGCCCGGCACCGACCCGAACCGGGAAACCAGGGCCGTGGGCATCGGTTCGCGGCTCTCGATGCGAAGATGGTAGGAGTTCACCTCAAGAATGCCCTCGATGGTGCTGAGTTGAAAGCCGTTCATCACCGCAAGCACGGCGACCAGGGTCATGACGCCCACCGCAAGGCCCGAGACCGCCAGTACGGCGGCCGTATGTCCTTTCTCGCGCCGACGGGTGCGAAAATGGCGTCGGGCGATGAACCAAATCCAGTTGAGGCGATTCATCATCGCTCTCCTCTACCGCGTACGAAGCACGTCACCGTCACGGATGACCTCCTGTGAGATGATGCGATCCCCCCGGAACACCAGCCGCAGCACCAACCGCCCATCGCGGAAGCGCTCCTCGATGCGATCGCCGGGCGCCGGATGGATCACCCGCAGCTGCAGCCGATTGTTGATGCGCTCCTCGAGGAGGGCGAGACTGCCGTCTTCCCGGTATTGAAACTCTCGCACCTCGCGCCGTCCCGGCGTGTCACGTCGCTCAACGGCCACCCCGTGGGGCCCAAACTCCCGTTCGATCCGCCCGAGCTCGCGGCCCGCTCCGTCGGTGCGAATCTCACTCACCGTGCGACCGAGGGCGTCGAGGCGCCGGGTTGCGGTCTCACCGCTGCGCAGGTTGTGGACAACCGCGCCGTCGGGGTTGGAATCTTCATTGGCAAAGGTGAAGCGCGTCGTCAACACCACCGCTCCGCCTTCTTCCTGCTCCTCGCGCTCAACCCGGCCAAGACGGTCGTAGCGAATGCGGTCCACTCGCTCTCCGGCGTAATGCTCTTCTTCAACCAGGCGGCCCGCCACAAATCGAAACCGGGAGGCACGCGCGGGCTGATCAGGGTAGTCGCGGCGGACTTCGCGCAGCATTCCGTCGGGCGTGTACCGATAGACGTCCACCCAGAGGGGCCCCGATTCGTCTGAGGCGTGCTTCTCCATCAGGCGGTCACCCTGGTACCGATAGCTGAACCGCTCGATCAAGTCGCCCTCGTTCGAGAAACGCTCCTCTTCGGCAATCAGCCCGCCGGGTGAGAAGACAATCCGCGAGCGAACCACGCCGTCGACGATACGCTCTTCCGATAGCGGCCGCCCACCGTTGCCCAGCCGTTGCACCACGGTCTCCACGAGTTCCCCGTTGTTCCACAGCCGGCGCTCGACCCGGCCGCCTTCACGCTGCACCGAGAGCGTCCACGGATGGCGGACGCCCTCGCCGGGAGCGATGCGCTCCGCGGCGATACCGGCGGGATTGGACCGGTACCACTGCTGCGCGGCGGCGGCTGCGGGAAGCAGAACCACCAGAACGAACGCGGCGCCGAGCGCCCGCGTCGTGCGGCTCACTGCGACACGAGCTCCGTTGCGTAGCGGCCGGCGTCAAAGGGATGAATATCCTCGTACCGTTCACCGCTGCCAATGAAGGCAAACGGGATGCCCATCGCCGAGATCGGGACTACGATTCCACCGCGCGCGGTGGAATCGTACTTCGCGAGAATGGCGGCATCAACGCCAACCGCATCGTGAAAGATCTCGGCCTGGCGCAAACCGTTCTGACCGGTGGTGGCGTCGATCACCAGCAGCTTGCGGTAGTTGCAGTTGCTCGCCCTCCCCGCCACGATGCGGTCGATCTTCTGCAGCTCGGCAATGAGATTGGCCTTGTTGTGCATCCGCCCGGCGGTGTCGGCGAGCACCAGCCGCTCACCACGGGTAACCGCGCTCTGCACCGCGTCGTAGATGACCGCGCCGGGATCGGCCCCGGTTCCCTGTCGGACGATGCGAACGCCAAGCCGCTCGGCGTGAATGGAGAGCTGGTCGACTGCCGCCGCGCGAAAGGTATCGCCCGCAGCCAGCACCACCCCCGGCTCGTTCCACACGGTACGCGCGTAGTGGGCAAGCTTGGCGATGGTGGTGGTCTTTCCCACACCGTTCACGCCGAGCACCAGAAATACGTTCAACCGGTTTGCATCGGGACGGAGATCAATCGACTTCACCCGCTGCGCGATCAGATCGGCCAGGGCCGAGCGCAGCTCGGCTTCGCCGCTCAGCCGAGCCTTGCGCGCTCCGGCACGCACGGCATCGGATATCTCCATTGCAACCGCCGCGCCAAGGTCTGCTTCAATGAGGCTGTCCTCCAGCGCCTCAAAGAACTCGTCGGTGTCGGTGCTCCCGGTGAAGAGCGCTTTGAGTTTTGCCCCAAGTCCCTTTTTCATGGTCTAACTGCTCCGTGTGCTGTTTGCGTTCGTGGATGAATCATCAGTGAAAGTGGTACGACTCGGCGGTCCGGATGTAGCGTACCAGCTGGACCACCAGGTTGGCAAAGAGGCCGCTCGACACGCCGACGCTCGCCCAGTACCCCCAGTATACGGTATTGGCCGTCGCGAGCAAACGGTCGGACTCCCGGTCGCTCAAACCCGTGGGAGTACCGGACGCGTAGAGAATGGAAAGGTTTTCGTAGACGCCGTTGAGGATGATGGGTGCGGGCAGCGAGACAACAAAGAAGCCCAGAGCCCGGTAGAAGCGATCGCGGGCCGCAGTGGTCTGCTCGGTCCAGCCGATGATGTCGGACGCGAGGTCGCGCACGACGCGATCGGGGGTTTGCGGGCCGATGGTGAAGCGTGAATCGAGCGAACCTTCGCGTTGCAACAGAACGGTCGCGGTATGATGCGGACGGTTCAGCTCTACGGGAGTTCTTCCCTGCCAGACCGAGTCAACGTAGACGTCCGCACCGGGAGGTTCGCTTTCCACCGCGATTTGCCCGCTCCGCGGCGGCGCGAGAACCACCTCGATGCGTTCGGCACTGCCGGGAAGCAGGACGACCGTCTCCTCACGCTGCACGCTCTCGTAGCTCACCACCACCCGCCGCGGCCCCGGCTCCAGAAAGCGCGAGGTTGCGGTGCCGAATCCAACAAGCGCTCCGTCCACCAGCAGCGCGGCTTCCGGGGTGTTGGTGGTCACCGTCAGGTGGGCCCACGGCCGCCCCAGCACCGTCTCCGCAACGCGCTCGACCATGGCCTCTACCAGGGGAGCGATGTCGTCCAGGGCGATTACCTCGAGATCACGGTAGACCTCCCGTTCCCGCGCAACGCTGTAGGCGGCGATCTCCACCACCAGAAACTCCCGGTCGAGGCGGTCGACCGAACCCGAGAGAATCAGATCCAGATCGTGTTGCGAAGCCGCCTGCCCACGGGTCAGCCCCGCGGGCATCAACTCGGCACCGCTACGGAAGAACTCGATCGGTCGGGTGAGCGGCACAATCACGGCGCCTGCCTCCATCGCCATCACGCGATCCAGCGCGCGGCGTGCGTCGGCAACCCGACGGGAGGCCGCTTCGCGGCGGTCCGCCCGAACGTCGTCGCTCAGATCGGCGAGGAGGAGCCGGTCGCGGGTGCGGGTCTCCTCGGCGAGTGCCCGTCCCGCCTCAGCCTGCGCCGCTTCCAGAACCCGAACCCGGCGGGCGTTGCGCTCAGCGTCCGAGAGCCGGTGTTCGCCCAGCGGTGAGAGTGTCTCGAGCATCAGCAGGGGAATGCTGCGTGCGAGCCAGGCGTCCTCGGGTTCAAGATCAGTCGCGGCGAAGGGGAGTACCCCGATGCGCCAGACGGGCCGGTCGTCGCGCAGCGGCGGTGCTTCGGGGGTAGCCCGGGCCAGGGCGGGAATGGCCGCGAATCCGATCAGAAGTGCGATCATTGCGGCGGTCTTCATCGATCGCGACAGGTCGAGCGCGAGGAGCGTGCGAATCACGGGTGAGCTGCCACCTTCGCCAGTGCGGAGACAACGCGCGACGGTTGAAACGGCTTGACGATGAAGTCGCGGGCACCAAGCTGAATCGCGCGCAGGATCATCGCCTGCTCGCCGAGGGCGCTGCACATGATGACGTTGGATCGAGGGTCGAGCCGACGGATCCGCTTCAGGGCGGAGAGCCCGTCGAGCACCGGCATCACGATGTCCAGGAGTACCACGTCGGGGCGGTACTCCTGGTAGCGCTCCACGCCCTGAATGCCGTTCTCCGCCTCGGCGATCACCGCATACGGAGTGCCGGAAAGCGCATCCTTGATGGCCACGCGCATGAAGGGCAGATCGTCTACGATCAGGACCCGCAATCCTTCCATCTTTTCCTCAAACCGCGGCAGTCCGCGCCGACCAGTCCGCCTTGAGGAACTCCTCAATGAACCCGTCGATGTCTCCGTCCATGACCGCCTGTACGTTGGCGGTCTCTTTTTTGGTTCGGTGATCCTTCACCATGTTGTAGGGGTGAAAGACGTAGGAGCGAATCTGGCTCCCCCACCCGATGTCCTTCTTCTCCAGGGCGGTCTTCTCGCTCTCTTTCTGGCGCTCTTCGTAGTAGAACTCGTAGAGGCGAGAGCGCAGCACCTTCATGGCGGTTGCCCGGTTCTTGTGCTGGCTTCGCTCGTTCTGGCACTGCACCACGAGGCCGGTTGCGAGGTGGGTGATCCGAATCGCGGAGTCGGTCTTGTTGACGTGCTGACCACCGGCACCGCTGGCTCGATAGGTATCTACACGAATGTCCTCGGGCCGAATCTCTACCTCGATGTCGTCTTCGATCACCGGCGAGACGTAGACCGACGCAAATGAGGTGTGGCGGCGGCCGCTTGAGTCAAAGGGCGAGATGCGAACCAGACGATGAACGCCCGATTCGGCCTTGAGGTATCCAAAGGCAAACAGCCCTTCGAGCTGCATGGTCACCGACTTGACGCCACCCTCGGCCTCCTGAAGATCGAGAATCTCCGCCTTGAACCCGCGTCGCTCCATGAAGCGAGTGTACATGCGCAACAGCATGCCCACCCAGTCGCACGCCTCGGTACCGCCGGCGCCGGCGTGAATCGAGAGAAACGCCGCTCCTCCGTCGTGAGGGCCGCTGAGCATGTCCTGGATGCGGAGCTTCTCGTAGCGCTGGTGGAGGCTGTTATGGATGGTGCGGATCTCCTGCTCCACCGATGAGTCGCTCTCTTCCTTCGCGAGGGCCACCAGCTCGCTGAGGTCTTCGCTCTCCTGAACCAGCGCTTCCCACGGTTCAAAGCGATCGCGCATCTGCTTCAGTTCGCCGAGGGTCTTCTCCGCCTGTTCACGGTCGTTCCAGAAATCGGGGGCGCCGGTCTTTTCCTCCAGTCGCCGCACTTCAAATTTCAGTCGATCCGGGTCAAAGACGCCTCCATGTCTGCAGAATATTCTCGCGCAACTGCGCGATTGGTCCGGCTACGTCTTCAAGCATGCGGTCCTCCCTGTAGTATCGCTTCTGGTGTACTATCCCTGCTGCAGTATAGACGAGGGCGGTCCGATGTTCCAGACAAAGCGCTACCATCCCCCCCGAAGCGTGTGGTATATTCTGCACAAGGAGTTACGATGAGCAGTCAATATCATGAACCGCCCGAGGAACTCAGCGCCAAGACCCGCGACTGCACGCGGATTCTGGTCAGTCTCAAGGAAGAGATCGAGGCAGTCGACTGGTACAACCAGCGAATGGACCTCGCAACCGACGACCAGGTGCGCAAGATTCTTGAGCACAACCGAAATGAAGAGATGGAGCACGCCTGCATGGCTCTGGAGTGGCTCCGACGCAATATGCCCAACTGGGACGCAATGCTTCGAACCTATCTGTTCACCGATGGGGACATTCTTTCCATTGAGGAAGACTCGGAGGGTCACGGCGGAGATGCCCACGGCGGTCATTCTTCCGGCACCGGAGGTTCCGCGCGGGGCCTCGGAATCGGGCGGCTTGCCGGCAAGGGAGGGAAGTAACCGTGGATATGCTTCGCAAACAGCTTGCGCCCATCTGTGATGCCGCGTGGCAGGAAATCGAAGAGCAGGCGGTGCGCTTTCTCTCGAGCACCCTTGCGGTGCGCCGCTTTGCCGACGTGGTAGGGCCGCTCGGCGTCCAGTACGCCGCGGTACCAACCGGGCGGTTGTCGCTTCCGCCGGACCAGACGTCCGGAGGCGCCAGGTACGGGGTCAGTCGCGTTCAGCCCCTGGTGGAGGCGCGCGTGTCATTTGAGCTCAATATCTGGGAGCTCGACAACGTGGCGCGCGGCGCCGACGACGTGGACCTCTCCTCACTGGAGAAAGCGGCGTGGGAGCTGGCCCGCTTTGAAGAGGAGAGCATCTACGCAGGGCTTGCGCCCGCCGGAATCGAGCCCTTGTCCGCGCTCTGCGCGCACGCTCCCCATCCCTACGGGGGAAAGGCCGAGCAGCTCTTCCCCGCCGTTGTTTCGGGGCTCACCACCCTGCGCAAGGCGATGATCGAGGGGCCCTACGCGCTCGTTGTGCCGGAGCAGCCGTGGAACTACCTCATGAGCACCGTTCAGGGGCGGCCGCTGTCACAGCACGTCGAGACAGTGCTCGGGGGACCGGTGATCTTCAGCCCCTTCGTTCCCTCGCCGCTGCTGGTCTCGCTTCGCGGTGGAGATATGCAGCTGATCATCGGTCGCGATATCGACATCGGATACACGTCGCACACGGCCGAGACCGTACATCTCTACTTCACCGAGACCTTCACCTTTCGGGTACTCGACCCGTCGGTCTATCTGTTTCTCACCTAGCGGAGGTGGTGCAATGAACACCCGGATTGCGGCGGCGCTGCTTGTTCTCTGGATTGCACCCGCGGCGTTCGCAGAGGGCACCCTGCTCTCCGCGCTTCGCGCCGGGTCCGATGGCGAGCGCGTGACCCTCAGCTGGTCGGCACCCGCCGACGCCGGGGCGGCGGATTTCATTGTCTTTCGCTCCCGTGCACCCATCACCTCAACCGAGACGCTCGCCGGCGCCACCCAACTGGCGGTGGTCTCCGGCACAACGGGCCGGTTCCACGACTACCCCGTCCCGGGTGTCCCTGCCTACTACGCGGTGATCGACGTCGAACAGATCGCCGCCGGGAGCATCACCCTCATTCCGGGCCGTTCAACCACCAGCGAGGCGGTTGCGCTCCCTCTGGGAGTACGAACCCGCGACCCGCAGTTCTTCACGGAGTTTGCGTTTCGCGATCGCCCGCTGCCCCTGCTGCAGCCGTGGCGGGATATGCTTGAGGGCACCGGAGAGGCGCTTCCCCGTGCGTTTCCGCCAACCCGGTCCCACGCTCTGACGCCGGCAGCCGCGGCGGCCCTCGACGGTCTGATGGAGCTTCGACCTCCCGAGGGAATCGCACCAAAGCACCCGACGGTGCTCGATGCCGAGCGAACGGCAGTGGACAAGGGCGTAGCCTTTACCCTGAAGAGCATTGTCGATGGACCATTTACCCGGGGTGCGTGGGCTGAAACGCGCGAGCAGCTGGGAAACCTCCTGACGCTCCCCCTGCCGGCGGAGGTCGAGTCCCGGGCGAGATTCTACCTCGGACAGACCCTCTTCTATGAAGGTCGGTACGAGCGAGCGGTTCTGGAGTTTATCCTCGCGCGCCGCCACCACGTGGCGGAGGCCACCCCGTGGATTCGGGCGTCACTGCAGCGAATGGGGCCTACAACCGGGCGAGTGCCAGGGTAATGTCAACCGACCAGCTTCCGGCGACGGGAATCTCGAGGTCCCACCCGGGAAGCAGACGAGTACCCTGGTAGAGGGCCGTTGCAGGAGTGGCTCCACCGCTCGTCTGCGCTCGGGTTCCCGGCGAAAAAACGAGGGGCGATACGCGAACATCCGCCGGATGAGTGGTACGCATCAGCAGGGCGACGTCGTTAAAGAGATCGTTGAACTCAATCTCTCCGCTTCGAATCATCTCATCCCGGCGTACCGCGCCGAACGGTCGGCGCGAAGCCTCGTCGCCACGTACCCGCAGGTGCGTTTCGTGGTCTGAGAGGAAGCCCAGATTAACCTCGGTACCAAACCATCCCGCAAACGGCTCCGTTCCGTTGTTGATAATGACGTACCGGACGGTGAGGCCGGAGGCGCGAAACCGGAACTGCTTCTCTATCCGCAGTCCGGTGTCCGCCACGACGAGGGACAGGTCAATCAGATCGTGATCGCGGTCGACCTGTTCGGTTTGATAGAGCCTGGTGGCGACCGGCGCCACCTCCCGAGCCGCGAAGTCCTCATCGCTGCAGTCCGAGGGCGCTTCCCGCAGCAGGTGGTCCACAAAGGCACGCCCGGCCGCCACCTCATAGGAGCGGACCGACCGGTCGCTGGCGCGCGAACAGTCGAGGGTGTCGAGGTAGTTCCACGGCACCGGCAGGTAGTCAAGCTCAAAGAGCACCCCTCCCTGGCTGTGCACGTAGGCGTTGATCTCGTGCCCCTGGTAGAGATACTCGGGCAGACCGTCCATGTCAAAATCGAGGCTGAGCACGGAGGGAATGAAGATGCCCTTTTCGCGCGTGACCTTCTCGGCTTCAATCAGCGATGAATAGACCCGCTTTCGCAGCAGATTCTCGTAGATTCCCCCATTGCGACCGTTCCAGTACGCGGTGTGGCACTGCCCCTTCCAGAGCTCCTCGCGGGCGAGCTGTTTGCGATACTTGTCTCCGCGCAGCTGATTCACCAGGATGTGGGTGTACTGCATCTTCGCGTACATGAGGTTGCTTTCCGGCGAGGTCGCAAGGAACTGCCGAAA
>SLTF01000357.1 GCA_007130025.1 Spirochaetales bacterium
CGTTTTTGCCGGTGATGAGGGGGTGCCGCGGGACGATGCGTCGGCCGCGGTGTGGCGCTCTCTGGGTATTCCCGATTCGCGAATCCACTTTCTGCCGCGCAAAGATAACTGGTGGGGGCCGGCCGGTGCGACGGGTCCGTGCGGGCCCGACAGCGAAATGTTCATCGACACCGGGATTGCCGGAACCGCGGCGAGTCGCCCGGGAGTATCAGACGGCAAGTACATGGAGGTGTGGAACGACGTCTTCATGCAGTACAACAAGCAGGCCGACGGAAGCTATCTGCCCCTCAGCCGAACCTGCGTTGACACCGGCATGGGCATTGAGCGTACCATCGCGATTCTTCAGGGGCGTACCTCGGTCTACGAGACCGAGGTGTTCCAGCCGATCATCGCCCGGATCGAGGAGCTCACCGGTGCACGGTACGGGCAGGATGAGCAAACCGATCACTCCATTCGCATTATCAGCGATCACGTGCGAACGGCGAGCTTCATTCTCGGTGATGAGCGCGGCGTTGCCCCCTCGAACGTGGGGCAGGGGTACATCCTGCGTCGTCTCATTCGCCGTGCCGTCCGCCACGGCCGGAAGCTCGGGATTTCTCGCGAGTTCCTCTTCGACCCGGCGCACGTGGTAATTGATATGTACCAGGAACCACACCCCTGCCTGCGCGAAAACCGCGACCGGGTACTCGAGGAGATGCGCGCGGAGGAGCTTCGGTTCTGGACGACGCTGCAGAAGGGGGAGCACGAGTTCGAGAAACTGCTGCCCAACCTTCTGAGAAACCCGGAGCGGGTAATCCCGGGACGCCTCGCGTTTCGACTCTATGACACCTTCGGCTTCCCGCTGGAGATCACCGAAGAGCTGGCCTCGGAGCACGGCCTGACGGTGGATCGGGACGGCTTTGAAACCGCCTTCAAGAAGCACCAGGAGACCTCCAAACTTGATAGCAATCAGACCTTCAAGGGGGGACTGGCGGATCACTCCGAGATGACCACCAGACTGCACACCGCCACCCATCTTCTGCACAAGGCGCTTCGCATGGTGCTTGGCGATCATGTCGCTCAGAAGGGAAGCAACATCACTCAGGAGCGGCTGCGATTTGATTTCGCGCATCACGACAAGATGAGTGACGATGAGGTGAAGCAGGTGGAGACCATTGTCAATGAACAAATTAACCGGGACCTTCCCGTCAGTTTTTCGACAATGACACTGGAAGAAGCACGTGAGTCCGGCGCTATCGCGCTGTTTGGCAACAAATACGATGAGGTGGTGAAGGTCTATTCGATTGGTGACTTTTCCAAAGAGGTGTGCGGGGGACCCCACGTGGAGCACACCCGTCAACTGGGCCGCTTCCGGATCGTAAAAGAGCAGTCAAGCTCACAGGGAGTACGACGAATCAAGGCGGTGCTCGAGAACTGATCGGCAGGGCCGTGCCCGACGGACGCACGAGCGCCCGCGGGTCTATCGTCCGAGCTTCTCCTGGAGTGCTGCCACGGCGCGCCCCTTGACCCCCATGTCGTGCAGCTGCGAGAGGATTGCGTTGGCTTCCCGGCGGTGGCCCAGGGCAATGCGGCACTCGGCAAGCTCCAGGTAGAGGCGGTGGTTTTTCGGGTCGTTGCGGATCAGGCTCGACAGCGACTCAACCGCCTGCTCCAGATTTCCCCGCTCTTTGTTGATCAGGGCTAACCCCAGGATGGCGTATTCGTCAAACTCGATGTTCAGCGCTTTGGTGTAGTAGCGTTCCGCGGTGTCCAGATCGCCCATGCATCGGTACGCGTCCCCGGCGCGCGTCAGAATTACCTTATTGGCATCATCACGCTCGAGGATCTTCTCCCAGTATCGCAGCGACTTCTCCGGTTGGCCCATGCCACGATAACAGTCGGCCAACCCGAAGAGTGCGTAGAAATTGTTGGACTGGCGGTCCAATGCCTGGTCAAAGAACGGGACACCGTCTGCAAAGGTCTTCATCTTTCGATGGCAGTTGCCCATCGACGTCAATACCCGAATATCCACATTGTCGCCGTGCAACTCGTACATCCGCCCCCAGTATTGAAGCGCTCCGGCGTACTCCTTGAAGTCGTAGTGCAGATGGCCCAGGCCGATGAGGGCGTACGCGTTGTCCTCCTGCATTTCCAGCACGCGGAGGTAGAGTTCTTTTGAGCGACGGAAGTCCCGAACCTTTCGGTATGCGTCGGCAACCCGGGTGAGCACCGTCACGTTCTCATCGTCATGCTTGAGGTAGCGCTCCCAGATCTTGATCGCCCGGTGGTAGTATTTGAGGCTTTTGAAGCAGTCAGCCAGGCCAAAAAGCGCGTAGTTGTTCTCCGGATGGTGCTCCAGGCAGATCTCGTAGTACTCGACGGCTTCCCGGAACTGCCTGCGCTTTCGGAGGGAATCCCCCATTCCCACCAGGGCATAATTGTTGTGGGGCTCCTTCTCGAGAATGGAACGAAAACAGGTCTCAGCCTCATCGAGTAGATTCTCTTTGAGCAGCTGATACCCTCGCTGTGACAACTCAGTAATGATTATGGCCTGCGACTGCTCATCCCCATTGTCCGGAGTGCGCAATTCGTGATGTTCTTCCTGCAAAACCCAGTCCTTTCAGGGGTCGACGGCACCAACCGGAGGATGTTCGTCGGAGGCATGGTCCTGACGGAGCCAGACCTGAACGATCCGCGCCATTTTCTCGACCATTGCGTCGGTCTTGGCCCGGTCCGGTGCGAGCCAGTACATACGAAACGCCTCGAGAGGTTCGTTTCGCTTCATGTGATAGTCACCAACCCGGATCAATCCGTCCGAGTATCCCACGGTCAGAAAAATCCGCTTTGCGTCCCCAACCTTCCCCTGGTTGAACATTTCGTTTGCCTTGCGGATGAGCGCACTGCGCTGTTCCGCGGTAATGGCTGGTCGCGTATCGCGACCGACCTTCACAAAACCCGGAAGGGGAGAAAGCTTACCCGTTTCGTCGGCCATTGCTTACCGATCCATTGCATTTAGTATAGACCAAAACAAAATGTAAATCCAAGTCGGCGAGCCCTATAACCCACCCTTTGTGGACATTGCCGCCTGACCGCCGGCCTTCGGTGCGTACGCCTGTGCGATGGCGCGGCCCATCGCTTTGAACAGCGACTCCGTCATGTGATGGCTGTTCATGCCGTAGCGGCAGATGAGGTGGAGGTTGATGCGTGCACGCACCGCGAGCGCCCAGAAAAACTCCCGAAACAGCGCCACGGGAAACTTGCCGCAGTACTCCTGGGGGTAGTCGGCTTGGTACACCAGATACGGCCGATTACACACATCGATAATCGCTTCACCAAGCGAGTCGTCCATGGGAATCGCCGCGTACCCAAAGCGGTGAACGCTGCCAAGCTGGGTAAACACCTGATGCAGGGCGTCTCCCAGAACCAGACCGGTGTCCTCCACGGTGTGGTGATACTCAACGTCCAGATCACCTTCCGCGCGCAGCACCAGCCCGATTGAACCGTGGAAGGCCATTCCCGTAAGCATGTGATCGAAGAACGGAATTCCCGTGTCGATCTGGATGGTTGAGGCATCACTCAGGTCAATCGCGAGCGAGATGCGCGTCTCCTTGGTGTTCCGGGTGATTTCGGCGCATTGGGTATTCATGTTTCGCTCCTTGGTGAGGTCGGATGGTTGGTGCGTTCTTCCCGCAGCGTGTCGACCAGACGGTTGACCGCGGCATAGTGAAACTTGTAGTAGGCCGGATTTGCAATCAGATGTACCGAGATCTGCGTGAGTTCTTCGGTCACCGCCAGATCGTTTGCGACGAGGGTAGAACCGGTCTCCACGAGATCGACGATATAGGGGGCAAGCCCAAGAACCGGCGCAAGCTCCACCGATCCGCCGAGCTTGATTACCTCCACCGGAATGCCCCGATTGTGAAAGAAATCGCGGGCAAATCGGGTGAACTTGGTGGCGACGGTGAGTCGCCCCCGGTCCCGGGAAGGATCGTGATCCCGTCGGGCCGCAAGGCACATGCGGGTTCCGCCAAAGGGAAAGGTCAGAAGCCGAACAAAGTCAAAACCGGACTCGTACAGGACATCATCTCCACACACGCCGAGGCCGGCGATTCCATGATGCACGTAGACCGGCAGATCGCTGTTCTTCACAAGCATGAAGCGAACCGACCCGGTTTGATCGTCCGTCACGAGTTTCCGGTTCTCGAACTCGAACGGCATGTTCCGCTCCGCGAACAGGGCGCGGACATCGTCATGCAGACGGCCCTTTGGCACCGCGAAGGTGAGCGGGCCTGACCGTTGCACCGTGGTTTCTGTGGAAGACTCGTTGGACATGAAGCGGCTTTCCTCCCTCACAGGCTGACGCTTTCGCCGCGTTCGCGACGCCGTTCCGCGTCGCGAACGCGATCGACAAACCCCGATCCGGTTGCACGCGTCGGTTGCGGTGGGGCGTACCGTTGGTTTCCGGCGGTCTGCTCCTGCAGTTTACGAAGCATAACCGAAAAGCCCACCGCGGGGACATCGCATCCAAAGACTCCGTAGAGTCGATCGTAGCGTCCGCCGGCGGCTACCGAAGAATCGAGCCCGTCAACGTAGGCTTGAAAGACTACGCCGGTGTGGTAGGGCTGACTTCCAATTTCCGAAAGATCGATGCGGATACGCGCTCCGTCACCCGCCTCGGTGAGGAGTGAAGTGAGCGAACGCAGACGGGTAATCTCCGCACGCTCGGCATCGCTGAAGAGCGTATCGAAGCGTTCGGTGAGTGCTTGGAGCTCCCGATCGCTGCCGATGAAGGCGAAAAGGTCAGATAACAGTTTGGCGCGATCTGGTTCAAGCCGCAGAGCGGAAGAAACATCCCGAATGGTTGCGGTATCGCGCAGCACGACCGCTCGTCTCAGAGCCCGACTTGATTGCAGGTCCAGATCCGGGAACGCGGCATTGAACAGAGCGCGGGATCCCACGTGGATGAAGTAGCGTTCAATCCCGATCGTCTTGAGCGTTTGCTGCAGCAGCAGAATGACTTCGGTATCGGCATTGATGTCATCCGGCCCGATCAGCTCGACACCGGTCTGAAAGAACTCGTTTTTCGAAATATCATCGGGATGCTGATGGCGAAGGATGGTATCCGCGTAGCAGACGCGCATCGGCAGATCCTCAGCGGTGAGGATCATCCCCATCTGTTTGGCGAGAAACAGGGTGACGTCGGATCGCAACATCAGCAGATCGCCCTCGCGATCAATGAGCCGGTAGACGTTGCGGCTCTCTTCGGCGCTCAGAAGACCCGCGTAGGAATCATAGAAATCGAACACGGGAGTCTGAACCGGCAGGTAGCCCCATCGGTAGAGCAGCTGCTGCACGTCGGCCGTGAGCATGTTGTGTCGATACGCCTCATCCAGATAGAACCCCTCGGTTCCCTGGGGAATGCGTAAACGGCCACGGAGGTCTGATTTCACGAAGCACTCCTGATATGGGCTGGGGTTACTATAGCAGAAGCCAAACCCTTGGTGAACAAGAGGAAGTGTTCCAAAGCGTGGACATTTTCAGGTGTCGGCAACCGGCTCAAACCAAACCACCGCAGAACCTCCGTAGATCCGGCGGTCGGTCTGCCGAAGTCCTCGGACGCGGTCAGGAAGCGACTCGCGGGTTGGCAAGTGGATCAGGACCCTTGACGTCGGGCAGACCGCCTTGGACTGCCCTGTTTTGGTGATAATATCGATTTTGTACGGGTAGTCAAAGGGCGGATCAAGAAAGATCAGCGAGAATGGGTGAGATGCCCGGAGGAGGAAGCGCTCCGCCGGTGCGCTCACCACGCGGATCTCGGTTTCAACCATTGCGATATTTGCGTTCAGGGTCGCAAGCTTTCCGCGGTCGCGCTCCACGAGGACCACGGGAGAGGCGCCACGGGACGCCGCCTCGATGCCCATCGATCCGGATCCCGAGAACAGGTCAAGGAATGACATTCCTTCCAGATCGCCAAGGGAGGCGAAGACGCTCTCTTTCATCTTGTCCATGGCGGGGCGAATCACGCCCGGCGGGCAGGTGATGGTGCGTCCCCGATATCGTCCTCCAATTACCCGCACGGTTGGTCTCCTCTCGGTCGTTCCCGGTATTCCCTCATACGGCACGTGCCTCCAGGTGATCGTGGACTTCGACCAGGCGCTTCAGCAACGGTTGGCCGGCCAGCGCCGGGTCTCGGGCAAGGATGGTCCGTGCATCGTTGCGCGCGGTATCCAGGAGATCGGCATCCTGGGTAAGGTCCGCGGCGTTCAGACGGAAAAAACCGGACTGCCGCACACCAACGAAGTCGCCGGGACCGCGCATCCGAAGATCTTCTTCCGCTACCGCAAAACCGTCGGAGGTCTGGTGCAGGATTCGCAGTCGGGCCTTTGCGTCTTCGCTCAGATCGTCCGCGTAGACAAAGAACGCGTACGACTGCAGCTCTCCGCGGCCAACGCGGCCGCGAAGCTGATGGAGGGCGGCCAGACCGAAGCGCTCGGCGTGCTCCACCACCATGCAGGTCGCGTTCGCCACGTCTACACCCACCTCAATGACACTGGTTGCCGCAAGGATCTGCGCGTCTCCCCGTACAAACCTGTCCATCCGATCGCGCTTTTCATCTTCCGGCACGCGCGAGTGTATGAGGGTTACCGAGTAATCCGGAAAAATCTCATGCTGCAGTCGGGCGGACATGGTTTCGGCGTTCTTCAGTTCGCTCCGATCCGAAGGATCGATCAAGGGATAGACGAAATAGGCCTGTCGCCCCGCGGCGAGCTCACGACGAACCGTCTCGTAGACCTTCTGTTCATTGGAGAGTCGCGCGAGATGGGTACGGATCGGTTTGCGTCCTGGCGGCATGGAATGGATGGTTGATGTCTCCATGTCGCCGTAGTAGGCAAGCGCGAGTGTCCGTGGGATCGGAGTCGCCGTCATGAGAAGGAGGTCCGCATCGCGGCCCTTCTGGACAAGAGCGGCGCGCTGGCTGACCCCAAAACGGTGCTGCTCGTCAACGATGATGAAGCCCAGATCGTGAAAGCGCGTCGCCTCGCTGAACACCGCATGCGTGCCGATGATCAGTTGCGCGTCCCCTCCGGCAACCGCCTGGAGCAGCGGAGTCCGCACCCGAACAGGTATGGAACCGGTCAACAGGCAGACCCGAACGCCAAGGGGGCCCAGAATGCGTTCAGCAGTGTTGGCGTGCTGGCGCGCGAGCAGCTCGGTGGGAGCCATCAATACCACCTGTCGCCCTGCCTCAATAACCGGAAGCGCGGCGAGGAACGCAACGAGGGTCTTTCCCGATCCAACGTCGCCCTGCAGGAGGCGAGCGCTCACCGTCGTCCCGTTCAGATCTGCGATGATCTCATCGATCACGCGCGCCTGATCGTCAGTGAGAGCGAAGGGGAGGGTGGCCACCGCGCGCGCGCGCAAGCGGTGGGGGAGCTTCTGGAGACGGCTCTTTACGGTGCGCGCGGGAGAACGAAGCATCAGCCGCAGTTGTTGGAGAAAGAGCTCTTCATAGGCGAGGGTGCGCCGCGCCTGCTCGGCTTCTTGGCGAGTGGCCGGCTGATGTACCGCACGCAGCGCGGCTTCCGGGGACAGCAGGCTTCGCTCGCGCCGCAGCGCCTCCGGGAACCCGTCCTCCACGTGACGGGCGCTGGTATCGAGCACCTGACTCACGGCGTGGCGGACTACCGCCTGAGTCAACCCTTCTGAGAGGGGGTACACCGGAATTACCCGGCCAAAGAGGAGCGGCGGCGAATCCGCTTCTTCAAATTCAAAGCTGCTGGATTGCAACTCACCGTATCGATAGGAGAACGTGGCCGCCAGCCGAATTCGAACCCCCGGCTTCAGTCGGGTCGCCAGAAACTCGCGACCAAAGCAGACCAGCGCGGCCGACGCGCTTGCGTCGCGAACGTACACCTTCAGCGTCTTCCTGGGGCCCCAGCCAATGGTGTCATGTGCGATCACCTCTGCCACGGTATTGCACTCGACGCCATCTCGCGCTTCAGCAATGGGGCGACTCACCGTGCGGTCCTGGTAGCCGCGTGGAAGATGGAGCAGCAGGTCGCGCTCGGTCGCAATCCCGAGGCGGGCGAAGGCGCGCGCGGTTGCCGGCCCCACGCGCTTCAGCTGCTGGACCGACTGCTCCAGCTCAACGAGCAACATCGCGGATCAGAACGGCAGTTGTACCAGCACCGCCACCAGCCGGGCGATCAGCAGGTTTCCCGCCAGAAGCACAAGAAGCACCATTGCAGCGAACAGACCAAGGGCGGTGGGGTAGCCGGCAACACCCTGTCCGATCTTGCGGGTTACCCAATAACACGGCGGTTGCAGCAGGCGGTCGATGGTGATCCAGAAACGTCCCGCGCTGTTCACGTTCAGCAGGATCGCCACAAGCCGCACCAGCGCGAGGATCAGAAAGATCGTGAAGAAGAACGAGGTAGCCGACCAGAGCGAGGAAAGCAACCGTGCAAGCACGAAGCCTACGGTTACCTGTCCGGTAAACGCCAGTGAGCTCGCGACGTCGTTCAGAATGGACAACGTAATCAGGGCAAGCACCGGGGAAAAGTCCACGTGCGCAATCTGCATGAAGCTGAGTCTGCGAAAGAAGTTCAGGTATGGATCGGTGACGCGGGCCAGCATCTCGGTCGCTCGCCCGTACGATGGCGCCTGAAACCAGCTCATAAGGATCCGCACCAACAGAACGAGCATGTACAGTGAGAGTGCCATGCTGACGACACGCATGATCGATTGAATCATGAAATCTCCTTCTCTTGTTTCCACACGTCAAGAACGTGAGGGTAGTCCCGAATCTCGTCGAGCACAACCGTTTTCGAGGTCACGCTGAGTTGCGCCGACGCCCGCACCACCGTTTCACTGCCGTTGTTGCCGATGTGCAGGAAGACGGGACAATGCCCTGCGCGCTCGTAGAGAAACGCGCGAAGCTGTTTGAGCGCCTCCGGATCGGCCGCAACGTGATCAATCCGAATGTGCACCTCACCCGAATCGGTTTCTTCCAGCTCGTGGGGGTCGCGCATCTCCTGGACCACGATCTGGCGCTTCTCCTTACGGTACTCGAGCTTTCCAACCATCGCCACCACGCGGTCTTCGGTGAGCTGATCCTTATGCTGCTCGTAGGCGTCTCCGAAAAAGACCACCTCTATCGAGCCACGGTAGTCTTCCAGCATCGCGAAGGCCATTGAGCCTCCGTTTCTCGTCTGGATTACGCGGACGGCTTTGAGAAGACCAATGAGATTGTATCTTCGATCGAGAATCGCCTCCGAGGTGTCCGCCAGGTTCAAGGATACGGTTCTGCGCCAGATATCGCGAACATCGTCGAGCGGGTTGCCGGAGAAGAAGAACCCAAGGTTCTCCCGCTCAAGGCGGAGCCGCTCCATGCTCTCCCATTCCGGCACTTCTTCGAGCTCCGACGCCATCAGCGAATCGTCTCCATCGAAGAGCGACGTCTGTCCCGATTTCGCACGCTCCCTCGCTTCGGCTGCCTGGTCGAGACATCGATCAAGGTTGTGAAGCAGGGTTGCCCGTCGGGCATCCAACGAGTCGAACGCTCCAGACTGGATCAGTACTTCAACCACTTTCCGATTTACGGTCTTGAGGTCGATGCGCTCGAGAAAGTCCGGCAACGAAGCAAACTTCCCGCCGGCAGCCCGTTCCCGCTCAATTTCCTCAACCGCCGCGGCCCCTACGTTCTTGATTCCAATCAATCCAAAGACAATCGTACCGTCAACCACGGAGAAGTTCTTCCGGCTCAGGTTAATATCGGGCGGACGGATGGTGATACCCATCGCACGCGCCTCTTCCATGTACCACGCGAAGTTTTTCGAGTTGTTGATTTCGTTTGTGAGGTTGGCCGCCATGAACTCTACCGGGAAGTTTGCCTTGAGGTAGGCGGTCTTGTAGGCAAGGACCGAGTAGGCAGCAGCGTGAGACTTGTTGAACCCGTATCCGGCGAATGGCTTCAGAAGATCGAAAATCGATTCCGCCTGCGCCTGAGAGAAGCCCCGTCCGGCTGCACCGGAAAGAAACTCCTTCTTCATCCGGTCCATTTCGGACTCTTTCTTCTTCCCCATCGCGCGGCGGAGGATGTCGGCCTGACCGAGGGTGAACCCACCCACAATGCGCACGATTTCCATCACCTGTTCCTGGTAGACGATGACGCCGTAGGTCTCTGCCAACACGTCTTTGAGCTCGGGAAGGGGAAAGCGAATTGGCGTACGCCCGTTTTTGGAGTCGACAAACTGATCGATGTTCTCCATCGGGCCGGGCCGATAGAGGGCGTTCAATGCAATCAGATCCTCGATACGTTCCGGTTTCGCTTTCGCAAGGATCCCCTGCATGCCGGAACTCTCAAACTGGAACACAGCGGTACTCTTCCCTTCTCCCAACATCGTGAAGGTTGGGCCGTCGTCGTCGGGGACCCGTTCCATGTCGAGCTCGGTTCCGCCGGCTCGAACGATTGCCTGGGTATGTTCGATCAGGGTCAGCGTTTTCAGGCCGAGGAAGTCCATCTTCACCAGCCCGCATTCTTCGAGCAGCTCCATGGTGTACTGCGTCGAGATCGAACCGGTTTTGGGATCGCGATAGAGGGGGACGTACTCGGTCAATGCCTCCTGCCCGATGACGATACCGGCCGCGTGGGTTGACGCGTGGCGATGCATTCCTTCGAGCTTCAGGCTGATATCGATGAGCTCGGCGTAGACGCCGCCACGGTTCGGCAGCTCCTTGAGCTCGGACTCCGCCTCGATGGCATCCTTCAGGTACACTTTGGGACCGGCGGGAACCAGCTTGGCAATGGCATCTGCTTCCGTATACGGAATATCCAGCACGCGCGCAACGTCGCGAATTACCGCCTTGGCCTTCAGCGTGCCGAAGGTGATGATCTGCCCAACCCGCTCGGCGCCGTACTTGCGGTGCACGTAATCGATGACCTCAGATCGGCGCTCGTAGCAGAAGTCGATATCAAAGTCCGGCATCGAGATTCGGTCGGGGTTGAGGAAGCGCTCGAAGAGGAGTCCGTAGTGCAGCGGATCGATATCGGTGATGCGCAGCGCGTACGCGACGATCGACCCGGCACCCGAACCGCGCCCGGGGCCAACGGGGATGCCGTTGTCGCGGGCGTACTTGATGAAGTCCCAGACGATGAGAAAGTAACCGGTGAACTGCATCGAGATGATGGTGTTGAGTTCGTATTCCGCACGTGCGCGGATCTCGTCGGTGACCGGTTGGTAGCGTGCTTCCAGGCCCTTCGCCGTCAGATGACGGAGATAGTCGTCAGGGCTTGAGAACACCTCGGGAATCTCGTAGTCGGGGAACCGTGGTCCCGGCTGGGCGATTTCCAGCCGACACCGCTCTGCGATCCGCATGCTGTTTTCGATCGCTTCGGGCACGTCGGAGAAGATCGCGGCCATCTCGTCGGCGGTCTTGAGGTAGAACTGGTCAGACGAAAACCGAAAACGGTTGGTCTCGTGCTTCTTGCGGTTGGAACCGATGCACATGAGCACGTCGTGCGCGTTGGCGTCTTCACGGTTGACGTAGTGAACGTCGTTGGTGGCAACTACCGGTATGCCCGTCTGCGTTGAGAGTTGCCGCAGCCCCTGGTTTACAATCCGCTGTTCAGGAAGCCCGTGATCCTGGAGCTCAAGGTAGAACCGGTCTGCGCCAAAGAGCTCCCGATAGCGCTCAGCCGCGAGTCGCGCTTCGTCGAAGCGGTTCTGCCGCAGCATGCGGGGAACCTCTCCGGAGAGATTCCCACTGAGCGCGATGAGTCCCTCGGCGTATTGCTGCAACACCTCGCGGTCAATTCGCGGTTTGTAATAGAAGCCCTCGGTATAGCCAATGGAGCTGAGCTGGATCAGGTTTTTGTACCCGCGTTCATCGGTGGCGAGCAGTACCAGGCGATCTACGCGATTCTCCGCTTCGTGGGTCGACCGGAGCGTACGGGGCCCCGTTGTCACAAAGGCATCCATGCCGACGATCGGCGTAATTCCCGCGGCCCGGCACGCCTTGTAGAACTCCAGAACTCCAAACATGGCTCCGTCGTCCGTGAGTGCAAGGTGGCTCATGCCCATCTCACGAGCACGGTCTACCAGCGCGTCTACGGTAGCGGCCCCTTTGAGCAGGCTGTAATCAGAGTGGGTGTGAAGATGTGTGAACTGTGCCACCGGGGTTCTCGCTTGGCGAATGATAAACAATCTCGCACTCGCTGTAAACACGGGCCCGCTGCGTCACGGCACCACGGAAATGCACAGGCTTGGGGACACGCTATTCGGCAAACACCGACAGGAACAATCGAGTCAGCGCCATCGCACGATGTCCCTGAACCGCGGTGAGTTCCAGGCCTGACTCGTTCATGCCCTGCTCAACGCCCCTCAGAAACGCGTGCGCTTCACGGCGAGCAAGAGGGAGCTTTCGTCCTACCAGGTCCGCTTCAAGGTCGCGGTTTCGATAGAGCACGGGTCGATGGGCAGAAAACGCCATGCGAAAATCATCCAGCACGCCCTTGGTTCGCTTGGCAAGGCCGCAGAATACCACCGGTTGGGTATCGCGGAGGTAGATCGTGCCGAACTGGCGGAAAATCTGTGCGTTCCACTGATCCAGGGGAATGCGAATTCGCGTGAGTACTTCCCCGGCCGCAAGTCCCGGGATCCCCTCGGCGTCGCGAAACCGCGCGGCGGCAACCCACCGGCTGTGCCCCATGCGTCGGATCTCGTATCGCACATCCATGATGGTCAGGATCGGCGCCAGCGAAAAGAGGTGATCACGGCAGCAGAGATTTCCGCCGATCGTGGCCAGCGAGTGCAAGCCCGGCGGACCAACGTGATTCAACGCGTCCACCAGCGAGGGGGGGAGTACGTTGGCGCCAATCTCCAGAATGCGGGCGACCGTTGCCCCGGCCCCGATATCCAGATAACGGTCTGTGCGCGATACCCGTTGAAGCTCCTCAACCTCCTGGATGGATATCAGCTCGGGGGGGAGGGCAAACTGCGCCTTCGTTACCCCCTTCAGCAGATCGGTTCCGCCGGCATAGATCGCCGCGTCACTATGGCTTCGCGTCAGTTGAAGGAGTTCGTTTACGGTTCGTGGCAGGTGAACGTGGGAGCGCTTATCGCTTTCGGCCATGGACCCGTTTCCTTCGGACTTCGGCAGAGTACCGAATTGCGGATGTAAACCGCGAGTGGGTGGTGCAGCGACACTGCACCGCATTGACGGCCTGCTGCAACTGTTCGGAAGTAGGGGACGGGGATCGGTTTATCAGCCAGTGCGTCGTCAGCACCTTTGCCGCGGAGCAGAACCGGCACGGAACAGTACCGGCCCGATGAAATCCAATTTCGATGTCGCGAAACTCCCGACTCTCCAGAAAGCCCTCAATCGTGGTCACCTCGCCGTTTTCAACGCGGAACGCGGGGATCATGCACGCAAGTGCGAGCTCCCCGTTGAACAGAATCGAGCAGAACCCGCACGTGCCGTACAGGCAGCCGGGACGCGCGCCGGTGAGACCGAAATCCTTACGCAGAATCTCGATCAGCCGGGTATGCGGCGCAGCATCAATCGAGACGGGTTCGCCGTTGAGAACAAACGAGATCCTCATGCCGATCCCCTCATCGTACGTACCTCATGACTCGTCGGTTGCCTCTTCCAAATAGTCGTGAAGGGTATCGGCGGTACACGGAATCTGATCGACGTAGCGACCCGTCGCCTGGGTAACGGCGGCGGCAAATGCAGCCGGAACGCATGCCAGGGGCAGATCACCGAGGCCTCGAGGCTGAGCCTTCTCCGAGTCGCCAAGAAAGTCAATCCAGACCGGACAAATTGCCGGCAGGCGCGCGTGTTGATACCGATGGTAATCGGCGCGACTGAGGCCCTGAGCCGGAATGGAGAGTTCTTCAATCCCGGACCACGACAGCGCGTGAAAGACCCCGCGCTCAAGGACTCGCTTGGCCTGTTCCCGCTGAAGAATGCGCCCCGCGTCTACGGCCAGCCAGACG
The DNA here is from genome assembly GCA_007130025.1 of Spirochaetales bacterium. Taxonomy (GTDB): domain Bacteria; phylum Spirochaetota; class Spirochaetia; order DSM-27196; family PWMO01; genus PWMO01. Next base: position 13,980 of record SLTF01000357.1, read on the forward strand.
CCACGAACACGCGCCTCATACGAAACCGGACTGACCTCCACTTCCACAACGGCTGCGGCAAATGAGACGGGGCCATACGGCGACCCCTCCAGGGTCTGCGGATTCCACACCACCGAACGAGCCGGTCGAAACGATCGGGTGATCTCAATGGGCAGTGGTGTCCGAAACCGTTTCTTCTTGATGGCGTTACACGCAGCTTCAATGGTGCGGTGAATGACCGCGATGTTTCTCGACAGGACCGAAGGCCCCCCGTCGGTGGTGTAGGCCGTATCTGGTTCCTTGAGTTGGATGTCGCCCTCGGCAACATTGAGCAGGGATACCAGATTCTGTTTCCAGAGCGTACGCATGCTCTCGCCTTCGGTGACCGAACCGCACACCAGCTCTCCGCTTCCATCCTTTTCCAGGCGAACGCGAACTTCCGACCCAATCTCCTCTTCGCCACGGCCAAGAAATCCGGAGACCTGGTGGCCGAAGGCGATGCCGATTCCTCGGGGAGGATCGAGCAGATCGCGGAAACTGGCGCGCCGTTTCTTCTGCAGCTCGAAGGCTGCATGCTTCCGATTGAAGTCACTCTCAACCGCAACCCGTTCCACCAGTCCATTCGCGTCGAGATCGGCTGAGAGCAAGTCCCCGATCAGGGGTTGGTTTCCCTTGCGGTGCAACTGTTCCTGCTTCCACTGCGGGGGCGCACTCTCGGTGATTTCGGTCAGGCGCGATGCGTGGGTTTCCACGGCAAACAGGGCGTGCGACGTCCCCAGGCCGCCGCAGGCGTTCAACGGCGGCAGATTGGTGGTCACCGCGCGCACCCGCACTCGACACGCCGGGACCTGATACTGAAACACCAGCGCGGCAGCAAGTCGCGAAACGATTTCATCCGTGAACAGTGGGTAGGCACCGAGATTCACGGTGGCGACGATGTCCGATGCAACCGGACTTCCCTCTGCGTCCAGTCCCGTTGTGCAGTCAACCTTGACGGCCATCCCCTTGGGCGAGAACCGGAAGTCCTCCTCCCGGGTATAGATCAGCTTCACCGGTTTACCGGTGTGGACCGCGGCCAGCGCGGCGTGGGCGGCAAGAACCGAGGGATACCAGAGTTTTCCATCCAGATGTACGCCCGACTCAGTGGAACGAACGCGACAGCGCTGCTCCGGGATGCCCAGCATGCGGGCAACCGTTTCGCGCACGTGGTGAGGCCACTGACTCGGCGAAAACACCGTAACGATACCCTTGTCGTCGCGGACCGCGTACGCTCCTGCGGGCTCGCTGTACAGGTGATCCTGAATGCCGGTGATGTAATTGCCAACCACCTGTCGCTCGGCACTGCGCATGACACGATCCACGTCACCGCGAGAACGCGTGCGCTCGGCCACAACGGAACCGGAGGGGGCGTTCCACGCGTCGGTCACCACCTCCAGGTCACGATACCGAATATCGATCTCACCGGCGATCTGAATCAGCCGGGTTGGCGACGGGCCGGTGAGAATGGCGAGCGGCTCGCCGGCATAACGGACGATCTGTTCGGTCAGCAGGGGAGCGCTGTTGGAAAACAGCCGCACGCGGTTCTCGCCCGGGATGTCACCGGCCCTCAGGCAGGAAATATCGCGAGGGAGATCCGGTACCGTGAATGCTTCCACCTCGGCGTGAGCGCTGGTGCTGCGGATGGTGAGCCCGTAGAGCATGTTGGGTGCGAACATGTCCGAGAGGAACACCGACTCTGCCTGCAGCGTCCGTCGAACGGAAAGTGCCTGTGCCACGGCTATCCATCCTGCATCGAAGCCCGGTGCGCGTCAATGACCGCGTCGGAGATTCGTTCGACCATTGATTCGTTCAAACCCGAATAGAGCGGCAGGCTGAGCGCTCGGTGATAGGCCGCAAGCGCGTGCGGGAAATCATTGGGCGTGAGGCGGTAGCGGCTGCGATAGTAGGTCATCAGATGAAGCGGGCGGTAGTGTACCGAGGTTCCGATGCCCAGTTCGGTGAGTCGAGTAATCATCATGTCGCGCTGCGTCGGCGTGGCGCCGTCTCCCACGGAGAGAATAAAGAGGTGATGGCTGTGACGGGGATCGTCAACGGGGAGCTCTACACCCGCCTGCCCAACGATACCGGCAGCCGTGATCCGATCGCGGTATCGCGCTGCAATCCGTGCCCGTGCCTCGCGCAGTTCGGCGCTGCGCGCCAGCTGCACCCGTCCGATGGCCGCCGCGGTATCGGGGAGATTATACTTATAGCCTGCCTCGACCACGTCATACTGCCATGAGGGGGTGCTGCTGTGGTATCGGTTCCAGACGTCCCGATCGATACCGTGAAGGCGCATGAGCCGAACTCGCTGTGCGGTCTGATCGTCTCGGGTGACCACCATACCGCCTTCGCCTACCGCGATCGGCTTGGTTGCGTAAAACGAGTAGACGCCGATCTCTCCTTCGGTTCCCACCGGCGGCCCCTCGGGCGGCCACGGCAGAGAGTGAGCCGCATCCTCAACCACCGGTATTCCGTACTGCCGGGCGATCGCGATGATCGCCGTCATGTCACAGGGGGCCCCCGCGATGTGCACCGCGATCACCGCAGCGACGCGCCCGCGTTGCCTGGCATGCCCGCGTTGCTTGGCGCGCCCGCGGGGTGTCGCTTCGCGCGTGAGGGTTTCGGCGAGTTGATCGGGGCAGAGGTTTCGGGTGCACGGATCCACGTCCACAAAGAGTGGATCGGCGCCCAGATACCGGATTACCTCTGCGGTTGAGGTGAAGGTATAGGGACTCAGCACCACGCGATCGCCGGGGCCAACAGCGAGGGCTTCGAGCGCCAGATGCAGCCCGGATGTCGCGGAGTTCACCGCCATGGCGTGCGGAACCCCGGCCGCCGCGGCAAACTCGCGCTCGAAGGCCGCCGTCTCCGAAGCGGTGGTTAACCACCCGCTTCGCAGCACCCGTTGCACCGCTTCGACCTCGGCCTCGGAGATGTCGGGACGTGCGAAGGGGATGAACTCAGTATTCGGGCTCATGCTCGGGGATCGTCAATTGAGGAATGTATCGCGAGAGAATCCCGCGAAGCACGCGTCGGTTCCGGTACCACCCCGGTGCATCGGGGTGGGGGAAACAGACCCGCTCCAGCTCCGCGATGGTCTGCGCCAGCGCGTCGCGATCGATCTCCGCGCTGCGGATTCGATGAATGCGCGGGAAATCGGTGGGTTCCATCGCTTCGGTCGGGCTGGTGAGCGATTCGCTGATCCGCTCGCCCGGTCGAAGTCCGATGTACTGAAACCCGATGTCCTTGCCCGGTTCGTACCCATAAAACCGAACCATCTGCTCGGCGAGGTCCTGAATCAGGACCGGTTCACCCATGTCCAGGGCGTAGAGGTCCCCTGCGGTTCCAACTCCGCCCGCCTTCAGGACGAGTGAGGCCGCCTCCGGGATGGTCATGAAGTAGCGGGTTGCCTCCGGGCTGGTGA